>CAKRWX010000256.1 GCA_934418055.1 uncultured Lachnospiraceae bacterium | reverse complement strand
TGTGTTTTTCGTCCATCGAAATACGGTAAGCAGGCTATACAATTTTCACATTTCATTTCCCGCCATGACCTCCAAATTCTTAACTTTACACATTTACACCGTGCTCTTTCAAAGCCTGTGTCCAAGTTTCTTTTATCTCCTTCGGGCAATGCGCCATAGCATCTGACCATGTAGGCCAACGCCCGTGCTGATCGTAGAATTTATACTGATATGCAAGGCTATCCCGATTGTGCGGCTGCTCCGGGTCATGCTTTACTGCACATTCCGGACAAGTTCCCTCCGGCGTTTTACCAAGCAGTGCCATTCCATATATTTTTTTCAAATATCCCATATCTCTTCTCTTTCTCCTGATCTTAATTTAATCATATTCAAACTCATCCAGCTCCACATCTTTATCACATGCTGGGCAAGTACAGAAAGCACCATCTCCCCAATAATCAGTGTTGTAGTCAACGTCCTGAAACGGTATATCAACCACATTTCCGCAATGCGGACACTCAAACAGGATGTGATGCGGTCTGCTTATTATCATATAACGTGTACCCATTCCGACTACCTTTCGCATCGTTTTGTTGACGCCAACAAAATGGTGATTCTGTTAATCCTTGCTTCTCAAAAATTCTAATAGCTTTTCAGTACACTCTCCACACAAATCGTACCTATAGTCGCAGTATGAATATCCATCAGGATTACTGTAATTCATGGCGTGAAAATGCATTTTGTTTTCTTTTCTAATCCCATGTTTAAAATAACCGCTCCATTTGCATTTCCAGTGTTCAAAAGGCTTACCGCACCGATCACAAACTTGTATCTTTGTTACACTCATTTCAATTCTCCAATCTTAATTTAACCGCATATTTCCATTCGCGAATTTATAACATTCTGTCAAATGTCTCAAATCTTCTTTATGAGCCTTTACCACGGGATGTTGATACGCTTCTTCCATCGTGATTCCATGATCTCTTGCAAACTGCATGGTAAATTTGCTATGTTCGCCGAGATACGGATTCTCTTCTATGTCTTTATCATATCTTCCCACTGCTATCATCCTCCAATCTTAATTTTATGTCTCTTGCAATATTGGATAATATTTTCCTTACAGCAATTACAAATCCTGATGTCAAACTCTCTCTTATAAGTGCTGGCTGGGTTAAATTCCGTTTCAGAGGCCTTGATTGTCAAACCATCGGTTTTTGATACTTCTTTCCTGCAAATATCACACACTTCAATAACTGCCATTTAATAACACCTCTCATGTTCTTTGTCTTATATTTACTTCTCTAACCCTTTTATTTACCCCGATCATCCTTTTTCGTTGGCGTTTTCATGCTCTTTTTTCACCTCCTCGTTTATGTCTGCTCCTTTATAAAAAATATGCTTTCCGAAAGCTAGTATCAGCAATACCGGCCATAAAATGCTCATGATAACGTTTACTAGCCTTACCTTCTCTTTATATCCTGTTATTATTCCAAGGAAAAACAGGCTTACAACAATGTACGCAATCACTTTAGTTATCATTTTTCTGCCTCCTCTTTTTCTCCATAAATCCAGCCTCGAAGCTCTTTATAGCATTTATTACACAGCACAATAGTTTCAAATAAACTCCACTGTATTTTAATCCCTTTGTTTTCGTTCATGATCTCATTACATCTCTCACAGGCAACTTTCATTTTTTTCCTCTCTTTCTGATCCGCAGCACCCGTAAATACTGCACCGGCACGTCCATATAAATCCCGTTGCTCATCAGCAAGCCAGCTACGCCCTCACATAAGCCGATTACCTGGCCCACCATATTCTTTCTCCATGCTCCCTCACTCCAAAGCTGCACTGTATCTCCTACTTTCATGTTTTCTTGTCCTCCTTAGTTAAACGGTAAGTCTTCGTCCTCTACTCCATCCGGTATATTCATAAAGCCGTCTGCATCTGCATTAGCCTGCTGTGGCTTCTGGCCTTTTTCTCCGCCTGCTCCTTTGCTGTCTGCGAACTCCTGTTCTTCTATGATCACCTGGGTGGTATAGATTTTCCGGCCGTCCCGATCCGTATAGCTGCCAGTCTGTATCCTTCCGGAGATCAGCACTCTCATGCCCTGGCGGAAATACTTCTCTGTAAACTCCCCAGCCTTATCAAATGCAGTGCATTGGATAAAGTCTGCATTTGCTTCTCCTTCCTGATTTTTTCTGCCTCTGCGGTCTACAGCAAGCGTGTAGTTTGCCACCGCCATTGCCCTTTCACCCCGTGTGTATCTGACATCCGGATCTCTGGTAAGCCTTCCCATCAGTACAACCTTATTCATCTTTCCGTCTCCTCTCTGTTCAGGTAATTCTTTTTAAATATCTTTTCAAATTCTCCATGGCCATACTTTTTATCAAAAGCCGCCTGTCCGACTTCATGTAACCGGCTCATCAGTTCCGCATCTCCATGTACTCCCAGCTTATTGTCCCTGTGGCACTCGTAGCACAGATGTACAGTCAGGCCGTATTTTTCGGACAGTTTTTTATTGGCGGCACCAAATATATGGTGCCGCTCCAAGTAGCCACGTTTTCCGCAGATAAAGCATCTGTCTGCCGGGTTTTTCTCAACTATACTCTTTTTCAATTATCTCCTCCAAAATCTGGCCTAACCTTTCCATGTCCGCATTGACCTGTGGGATATATTCCTTTGTCCCCGTTCTCAGCCACTGTCCGATTTCTTCCAGCAGTCTAAGCCCCTCATCCCTGATATTCGGTGCAGGCCCTACCACCTCTGTTCCGTCATGGCATACTATGGTATTTTCCGGCACTACTTCCGGATAATCTTCAATCTCTGCCTGTCTTCCATCTGGAGTTATGGCCTCTGCCTCCACTGCTTCCGTTTCCGGTCTTTCCGGCTTCTCTTCCACTTTTTTCTCTGGTTGTACCGGTGCAACTTCTGGTTTTTTCGGAGTCTCTGCCTGCAACTTCTGTTCCGGTTCTTCCTTCGCCTGCTGTGGTACCGGTGGATTTATAAATTCTTTCGGTGGTTCTTCCTTCTTTTCTTCATCTCCCGGGAAAGGAATGCCATACTGTGACCGATATACCTCTTTCGGATCTACTGTGTAAGGGCAGACCTTTTTCATAGCGGTCACGCACTCATCCCAGGTATGGGATGTCTTTGCATTGCTTCGGATGTTAGTCAGCGTCAGGTTCTGATCTTTTCCCCTTACCGACAACATCAGCCGTCCCACTCCCGGTATTCTTGCCATTTCCGCAGCGGCTCCCGCCGGTGCCAGGATATCCAAAGCCGTCTGGACCTTATCTTCACTCAGATAAATCTGCTTTATCTGCAGAAACCGTTCCGGGTGATCCCGCATGTACATATCCATCCACTGTTCCAGGATGGTCATTTCTTCCTCCGGCTCCGGTTTTTCTTCCATCATGACCTCTAGTTCCGATATCTTCTGCTCTTCGCGGAATTCTTTCTTTACTTCCTGTATCTCTGATCGGGTAAGCTCAGGTGGAAGCTCTTCAATGATTTCATCCGGAAGTGTCAGCAGTTCTCCCAGCTTCGCTACTCCATAGCCGGTAAACTGATCTATCAGTTTGTCAGAATATCCTCCTTCTGAAAAGCGGATATTGATATTAATAAACCTGGATGCCTGGGATTTATCGATCTTGTATTTTTTCCAGGCAAATTCTTCCATGTTGGCATATCCGGAATCCTGCAAAATGTTTGTGTCTTTTGCCACCCTCAGATAGTACCCGATCCGTACAAAGCCCACATCTACGCGCCTGACCTCTGCATCAAACGCTGCTTCAAATTCTACAAATGACTTAAATTCCTGTGCACCCTCTGCTGGCTTTATAACCATTTCATCCATTTATACCGCCTCCATGAAATCCTCTTCCAGTGCTTTCAGCACTCTGGTCTTATTCTTTTCCATCAGGTCCGCTCTGTTTGTCTTCCTCTTCTCCGCGCTGATCTGTGCCAGCTTCCTATCCTCTTCATTCAGGCGTTTGCGGATTTTCTTCTGCCA
>CAKRWX010000255.1 GCA_934418055.1 uncultured Lachnospiraceae bacterium | reverse complement strand
GCCATATACCATAGGAGTCTGCTCTACAGAACCAACGGTGATCTCTGCGAATACACTAGGATCAAGCATCCAGCCTTCAGAAAGGCCTGTGGTATACATCTCGAAGAATGGAGTCCAGGAGGTCTCATCGCCGTTCATGCACTTTTCACCGAATGGAACGATGTCATAAGATCTCATGAAATACTCACTCCAGGACTGTGCGATACCGTAAGCGATATCGGTCTTCACACCAGTCTTCTCGTAAACTTCTTTACACAGCGCATAGAACTCGTCCATGGTCATGTTGTCTTTTACGGTGATTCCTGCACCATCCAGTAATGTCTTATTATAAAGAAGTGCCGGAGAGTTGATACCTGCTGCGATCGCATATACACCGTCACCAACAGAACCAGATGCGATAGTGTTCTCAGAGATCTGAGAAACATCCAGTGTTCCATTATCAATGTATGGTTTTAAATCAACCAGCAGGTTGCTGCTTGCGTACTGGTTCAGATACATATAGTCCATCTGAACAACGTCTGGCATTGCATGTCCTGCTGCAGAAGTTGCTAACTTATTCCAGTAGTCGTTCCACTCTGCGAACTGTCCGTCAACGGTTACCCCGTTAGTCTCGGAATACAGATCCAGAGCAGCCTGTGTTCTCTCGTTACGAACCTGATTGCCCCACCAGAACATGGTCATCGCTACATCACCTGCAGGAGCCGCTGCTGCTGCGGTTGTCTCCCCTGCTGCCGCTGCAGTTGTCCCTGCTGGAGCTGCTGCTGCGGTTGTCTCTTTCGCTGAGTTTCCACCGCCGCATCCAGCCAGTGATGCTGCCGCCATGGTGCATGCCATTAACAACGCAATTTTCTTCTTCATAAAATACCTTCCTCCTTTTTTATGAATTGCCTTATCAAGTGTCTTTATTATATGGCATTATGACCAATAAGTAAATTTGTAAAACCGTGTTCTTTGTTCAAAAAGGCGGTGTTTCTGTTTTTATTGCTATTTTTGTATAAGAACTTCTTGTTTTTATATGATATTTTGTATATACTTTTTCTGTATATTCCAATTATATAACATCTGACCTTTGGAGGTTTTCTATAAATGAATGAAAAGAAAGTTTTCAAAAAATACCTGGCCCGGTATCTTCTGGTGATGCTGGTGGTAGTATTCTGCTGCATTCCCTTTGGCGCAGTCACCTACCGCTACATCCGGGACTACACCATTTCCAGCAATTTAAACCAATTGGAGGAAAATGTGAAAGAGATCGACAGTCAAGTCGGGAAAATGCACATGGTAGTCACCATGATGGGCGAAGACTCTAACCTGTTGGACCTTAAACGGGTTCATGGCACACTTCCAGGAAAACGTTTTCTCTATATGAAATACATGCGGGATCGCCTTTTTGAAATCCATACGATCTACGATTTCTCCTCTATGTCATTTCTCTTATTTACCAACAATCCTGTTTTTGTTTCTGCCAGTCAGGTAGACGATGATTTCTACGATTACTATGGCAAGTTTTTGACATGCAGCGATATGGATGCGACAGCTTTTCGAAATATGATCATCCACGCAGTGGATTCCAGTCCTTATCTTGGAGTATCCGATCTGACTTACTATGGATCACAGCGGAAAATCCATTTAGACCAGGCTCTTTTCTATATTGAATCGGTAGAATCAAGAACCGGTGTCGGTGAAAAAAATGCTTTCATGACCTTTATCATCGATGGTCAAAAAATCATCAATACCCTTCTTCCGGAAGACTGCAGGGCTACCGCCTTGTTACAAATCCAGGATCGTACTGGCACTGTAGTTTTTTCCGGTGGAGAAAATGCTGATCTGCTGTTACAAAATGAATCTTCTCGAAATGGAACTTTAAACAAGGGACAATATCAGGTACTTACTTACAAAGGAAAAGAAAGCGGTCTGACCTTTACCGTTGGTTATCCAATGGCTGGCGTTCATAAACAGCTGGAATACATGGTCGGACTGATTCTTCTGTACCTGATAGTCGGCTGTCTGGCCGCATTTTTATTTACTATTGGATGGACCTGGCATTGGTTTAAACCGTTTCGCCGTGTGCTGACAGAGGTGGCTCAGTATCAGCCGGTTCCAGAAGAAATAGTTAATGAATATGATTATATCCGTGATTCCATCTTAAAACTTGTATCTGACAAGGACGAGATGGAGATGAAGATGCTTCTTGCCGACACCCAAAAACAGGCAATACTTCTGGAAAGCATTTTTATGAAAGGTTTTTATGGAGAAGAAGCGAAACAGGAGTTCTGTTCCAAGTATTCCTTAAATCCATCTGACAGTTATTATATGGTAGAATTCCGGGCAGAGGGTGGAGATGCTTCTGGAAGGCAGCGGAGGGTCTTCGAGATGGTGGAAGCACTGCAAAAGGGCTATCAGGGAAAAGTACTGGCCGTCTATCCTGGACCTGATAAATCCTATGCCATGCTGACTGCCAAAGCTGATATGGATGATGAGACTTTAAAACGCAATCTCACCTATATGGCAGAGGACACCGATAATGACCAGGTTACGGTTATCGTCGGTATCAGTAAACGGCAGACCGATCTGGAGAACATCCACACAGCCTGCACTCAGGCACGCCATACAGTCCGGGCTTATCGCAGACGGCAGATCAACTGCGTGGAATTCTATAAGGAAAGCTATGAAGTGAAGAAATCCAGCTTCCACTCTGACACCATGCGGAAACTGTACGATATGCTGTTAAGCGCCAACGAGTCCTCCATTCAGGAACTGTTTGCGGATATCCAGAAAGAATCCCACATCCAGCCTGAGCTGTATGAGTTCCGGAAAACGGAAATCTATTACGGTTTTCTCTTTACAATCCATTCTGCCTGTCAGCAGTTGGAACTGCCAATCAAAGATCACGAAACCGAACAAGATCTAAATGATCTGTCCCTGGAGCAGTGCCTGAACCGTCTTCTTCAGATCTGCATGGAAATCTGCAAAAAAGCAGACTCCAAAAAGGATCAGAAGAAAGAAGACCAGAAACAGCAGCTGGTGGATTATCTGGAGCAGAATTTCTCCAGGCCAGAATTAAATGCCATCATGGCTTCGGAGGAACTGGGCATCTCTGAAAAATATCTGTACGCCCTCTTAAAGGAACAGACCGGACGGACCTTTGCCAGCTATCTGGAAGATCTCCGAATTCAATTTGCCAGACAGTATCTGGAAGAAACTGATTGGAGCAATGAAAAAATCGCCCAGGAATCCGGTTTCGGCTCCACTAACAGCTTTTACCGGGTATTTAAAAAACAGACTGGTGTTTCCCCAAGTGTCTATCGAAAGAACAGAAAAGAATAAATAAAACGCGTGATTTTATGCATTTGGGCATGATTTCACGCGTTTTTGCATGGAAATGGGATAATTTTCCCAAAATGGGATATGGAAAATACCGGATTTGTGGGTGTTTTTCCAACTTGAACGTATACATCAGACTTGAAATTGATTATGATGAACCCATCAAAAGTTTTCACGTTTTCGCTTTGAAAACAAAAGGAAGGAGAAGGAACAATATGAAAAAGAACACATGGAAAAGACATGCGGCGCTGGCGTTAGTCGGAGCTATGGCAGTCGGAAGTCTGTATGGATGCGGAAGCAAATCTGCTTCTACGGATACCACGCAGACCACAGCAGGAGAAACCACAGGGGGAACTTCTTCTGATGAAAAAGAGAAACTGGTCATCGCACTTCAGACCTACAGTTTCATTACGGACTATGATAACAACTACTTAACCAAATTACTGGAAGAGAAATTAGGCATCGACATCGAATTCTATCTGTTATCCGCAGACAGCTCCGAGGCAACCACTCAGCTTTCCTTGATGGTATCTGCCGGAGAAGAAATGCCAGATATCATTTGTACCAACGGTGCTTTATCTAAAGAAGCAATCTTAGATTACGGCAGCAAGGGCGTTCTGATCCCACTGGGCGATATGTTAAATGACCCGGAGATCGCTCCAAACTTTAACTCGGTTG
>CAKRWX010000254.1 GCA_934418055.1 uncultured Lachnospiraceae bacterium | reverse complement strand
GAGTGCGGCTGCCACGATCATGATCATGAGCATCATCACCATCATGATGACGATGATGACGAGTGCGAGTGCGGCTGCCACGATCATGACCATGAGCATCATCACCATCATGACGACGATGATGACGAGTGCGAGTGCGGCTGCCATGATCATGACCATGAGCATCATCACCATGATCACGACGATGAGTGCGAGTGCGGCTGTCACGATCATGACCACCATCATCACCATCACCATGCAGATGAGGTCTTTACAAGCTGGGGCATGGAGAATGTGGCTCCTTGCAAGAAAGAGGAGCTGGAGGCATTTTTACAGGATCTGTCTAAGGGTGATGTTTACGGACAGGTTCTCCGTGCAAAGGGTATGATCCCAAGTGAGACAGAGGGCGAGTGGTATTACTTCGACTTAGTACCGGAAGAGTATGAGATCCGGAAAGGCCAGCCAGATTACACAGGAAAAGTATGTGTCATCGGAGCTAAGCTGGATGAGGAAGCATTAAAGAAAGTATTTCATAAATAGTTGGTAAATAGGAGTTTAAAATAACATGGGACCAGTAATTGATGACGAGACAATGCCATTATTTCTGATCAATGGTTTTCTGGAGGCGGGAAAGACCCAGTTCCTTCAGTTTACCATGGGCCAGGATTATTTTCAGGCAGAGGGCAAGACACTTCTGATCTGCTGTGAAGAGGGCGACACCGAGTATGACCCGGAACTGTTAAAGAAAACCAATACGATCCTGGTAAATGTTGAAAGCATGGATGAGATCTCCCCAGAGCGTTTAACAGAGCTGGAGCTGCTGCACAATCCAGAACGTGTGCTGATGGAGTGGAACGGCATGTGGAACCAGGATGAGCTGCGTCTGCCGAAGGACTGGGAGGTATACCAGCAGATTACGATCATCGATGGATCTACGTTTGATCTGTATGTGAAGAACATGAAACCGCTGCTTGGCGCCATGGTTCGTAATTCCGAACTGATCATCTGCAACCGTTGTGACGATGTGGAAGATCTGGAGAGCTACCGCCGGACACTGCTTGCCATGAACAATCAGGCAGAGATCGTATTTGAAGATGCAGAGGGTGAGATCTCTGAGATTTCTGAGGCAGATCTGCCATATGACCTGTCTGCAGACGTGACAGTGATCGCTCCGGAAGACTTTGGTATCTGGTATATTGACTGTATGGATAAGCCGGACCGTTACCGTGGAAAAGTGGTGGAATTCACCGGAATGGTGATGAAATCTAATAAGTTCCCGAAGAACTATTTCGTTCCGGGACGTATGGCCATGACCTGCTGTGAGGCAGATATGACATTTTTAGGCTTTATCTGCAAGGCGAGAGAAGCCAGAAACTTAGAGAACCGCCAGTGGGTAAAAGTCCGCGCCAAAATCGAGTACGAGGAGTGGCAGGATTACGGCGGCGTAGGTCCGGTTCTCTATGCAGAGAGCGTGGAGCCGGCAGAGCCGATCAAGGATATTGTGCAGTTCTAAAACATAATAGAGCATAGAATAAGTAAACAAAAGGGGCTGTTGCAAAAGTAGCTAATTAGGCTGCTGGAGCATCAGCTCCTTTGTTATTCTGATAACAGCAGGGGGCAAATCCGGATTTTCGGATTTGCCCCCTGTTTTTGCGCGCACGAAACAAAGCCTTGCTTTTCTCATGCTTTTATTATGCAGTTTTCACTTCAAACATATATTTTCCGGTCCGGTCATTCTGGATCTTTGCATGTAGTTTATTCAGGTTATACCCCATGCATAGCAAAAGAACTTCCAGTTTTACTTTCGTTTTTCCACGAAGAAGAAATCTCTGGAACTCATAGTCATTTTTCAGAACTCCAAACGCACCTTCTACTTGGATGGAGCGATTCATACGGTACAGGATCCCTTTTTCACTCAGGATATTTTCATAGGATTCCTGACGTTTTTCTATAAAGCTTTTTGATACATACAGACGCTTATGATTCTGGGATTTGGTACATTTTTCGCGGTAAGGACAATCCGTGCAGTTCTCGCATTCGTATACGGTCACGTCTGATACATATCCACTTTTACTTTTTTGCCTTCTGACAAAAATGGGACGAAGACTTTTCCTGTTGTGGCAGATATATGTCATCGTACTCCATGTTTTCTCGTTTACTGATATCCTGTTTAAAACTGCGCTTTTTCCATTTCTCATAAGTCTGGGGTTTGATATATGGAAGCTGGCCCTTTTCTCGCAAGTAACTGTATACTTCCTCACTTTCATATCCGGAATCAGCGGTTATGCTTGGATAACGGTAGTTCAGCCTTTCTTCCAGCGTTTTCAGAAATGGCACCAGCGTCCAAACATCATTCCGGTCCTGAAAGATATCGGTCGCCACTATGTATTCGCTGTCTACTGCGATCTGCACGTTATAACCTGGTTTCAGCTGGGCATTTCTCATATGATCATCTTTCATATGCATAAATGTCGCATCGGTGTCGGTCTTGGAATAACTGTTCCGGCCTCCAAAACGGGAATGATGAAGATCATACAGAAGCTGATGGTCCAGGAAACGGCGGAACATCTCATAGTAACGCTGATGGATGCTTTTTCTTTTTCCACGGCCATTCACAAATGGTATCTTATGTTCCGTACAATACTGTGACAGAAACTCCATGATCTCCTGCAGATCAGTCGTTCTGGTTTCTTTTTCTATCTGAAAACTCTTCATATAGGTAAGATTGATCATCTGGACAGCATCCTGAATCTTCAGGAACATCTTTTCTTCCCATTTACCCACGGACTTTTTCCAGACAAATGTATATTTATTGGCACAGGCTTCCAGTTTTGTCCCATCAATAAACACGGTTTCCATCGATAACTCTTTCATGGATGCCAGTTTGCAGACCATCTGATAGAACAGATCCTCGCAGGCATTTGCAAGGAAACCGGTACGGAAACGGGCAATCGTGCTGTGGTCAGGTGCTTTTTGTCCTGCAAGCAGCCAAATGAAATTGATATCTCTGCGGCAGGCTCTTTCGATTTTTCTGGTAGAATAGATTCCCTGGGAATAAGCATAGGTCAGGATCTTGAACATGGTCTTTGGGTCTACTGCCGGATTTCTGCCTTTGGCAGAGTACGCCTGATACACTAACGTGTAATCTAAATCCTCCAATTCGTGGCTCAGCAGTCTGACAGAGTCATCATCAGGAACCAAACCTTCCAAACTTAATGGCAAAACCAGTTGATAAGCCGCGCCAAACTTAAGACAAGGGGTAAAATCCCCTGATTTTGCTGTTTTCAGGCCTCAGGCGTGTTTTTTGGAAGAACTACGAGTTGTGGAAAGGGCTTTTGTATGGAATAATCGGGCCAAGACGAAACACCAAGCGAAATGCAAGGTAACTGAAAAATCAAACAGCAAAGGAGAGATGAAAAGTGAGTACAGTCATTCGGAAAATGAAAAAGAGCTGGCAGTTATATGTCATCATCGCGCTTCCGGTACTGATTCTTCTGGTATTCAGCTATGGACCGATGTACGGACTCCAGATCGCGTTTAAGGATTTCGTGCCGACCAAGGGAATTGTCGGAAGTCAATGGGTGGGAATGAAGCATTTTAAGGCTTTCGTATCATCCTATCAGTTTAAGCGTCTGATCAAGAACACGCTGACCATCAGCCTCTATTCTCTGATTGCCAATTTCCCGGCGGCGATCATCCTGGCGGTGGCAGTCAACGAGTGTAAGTGCAAATGGTATAAGAAGACCGTGCAGATGATTACCTACGCACCCCACTTTATTTCCACCGTAGTTATGGCGGGTATTGTTTTAATGGTGCTTTCCCCATACTCCGGCGTGATCAACAACATAATTGAGGCATTTGGAGGAAAGCGCATTGACTTCATGGCAAACCCCAATTACTTCAAACACATCTATGTGGGGTCTGGTGTATGGCAGACCATGGGATTTAATTCCATCATTTACATTTCGGCACTGGCCGGAATCGATCCGACTCTTCATGAGGCGGCTGTGGTGGACGGAGCAACCC
>CAKRWX010000253.1 GCA_934418055.1 uncultured Lachnospiraceae bacterium | reverse complement strand
ACTCAGGGAAATGATATCCTTGCAGATCCGGCCATTGACCGTTTTATTCCGGCAGACAAACATCATCAGAGGCATTTCCGCGGTCAGAGATTACAGTATTTGCTTCAGAAAAAACAGGGTGAGATTACCAAGGAGTATTTACAGGAGTGTTTAAGAGATCACTATGGGTATCCGGCATCGGTCTGCAATCATGCGGGGGATGAAGGACTCCAGACGATTGCCTCTATGCTTTATTGCGTCAGCGAAGGCTATGCGCTGATTGCCTGGGGAAACCCATGCGAGTATGATTATGAAAGGTATGTGTTAGAATGAAATCAGGTTTGGTCCGACAGTTTTTCCGCTATACGATTCCAACCATTTTGTCGATGGTAGCATTTTCCCTTTATACATTGGTAGACGGAATTTTTGTGGCAAAAGGTGTCGGAGAAATTGCATTGGCGGCGGTAAATTTATCGTCGCCTTACAATTCTTTTTTATTTGCAACTGCATTGCTGTTGGCAGTGGGAATGTCTACAACCATTTCCATTTGTTTGGGACATGGAGAAGACGAAACAGCATCAGAACTGTTTACCAGAAATCTTGTGGTGGCAGCTGTGATATCCGGGGTGATCACCGCAATAACCGTGTTGAATCTGGAGAAAATCGCATGGTTTCTTGGAGCCAATGAAGATACGCTTCTATATGTGAAAGAATATGTGGGAGGTGTTTCTCCGTTTGCGATATTTTTTATTGTTTCCTATAACATGGAAATTCTGGTAAAGACAGATGGAACACCGATTCTTTCTACGATTGGAGTGACACTTGCCGGAGTGACCAATTTGGTACTGGACTGGTTGTTTGTCATGGTGTTTGGCTGGGGCGTCCGTGGAGCGGCTGTGGCCACAGGACTTGCCCAGGTAGTATCGACGGTTCTCTATCTTCTGTATTTTTCAAAAGATTCGAAAAAACTTCATGTTGTCCCAATTTCGTTTGCCTTAGAAAAATTGAAAATCTATCGGAAAACCATTCCACTTGGACTTGCAGATAGTATTACAGAGATGTCCAATGGAGTAGTATTATTTGCATTTAATCAGACGATCTTGAGACTGATGGGAGAAAATGGAGTTGTCAGTTATACGGTAATTGGATATGTCAATACGTTAGTTTTGATGATCATGTCTGGAATTGGTCAGGGGATTCAGCCAATCAGCAGCTTTTATTATGGAAAGGGTGAAGAGAAAAATTATAAGACGATTTTTAAAATGGCGTTGACAATGGCCATCTGCTTTGGCTGCGGAAGCTTTTTGATATGTCAGGTCTTTGGAAATGGGATTGTCGGGCTTTTTATCCGACAAGACAGTATGATTTATGAAGATAGTGTAATTGCATTAAGAAAATATTCCGTGGCATTTCTGTTGATGGGATTGAATGTAATAACAGCGGCTTTCTTTACATCCATTGAAAAACCCATGTTTTCCTTTCCGATTTCCATAGGGAGAGGGCTGATGTTTCCGATTCTTGCATTAGTTGTGGTGCCTTATTTGACGGGAAAGGGAAATCTATGGTATGCCAGTGCAGTCAGTGAAGGAATGGCAATGGTACTGGCGGTATTTTTTGTGACAAGATACCTAAAATGGAAAGGATGATCAAAAAATGAAATATGAAGGAATTCATTGGCCTGGGAATGCTAGGATGACAGTAATGTTTACGATCCATGTAGATGGACAGTCACTTTATAATCGGCCAGGAACGGTATATCCAAGAACGATTTCTTATGGAAAATATGGACCAGAGAGAGCGGTAGACCGATTGCTGGAATTGACTCAAAAAATGGGTATTGCCTGTACGTATTTTGTACCAGGACAGATTGCGGAGACTTACCCAGATATGGTAAAAAAAATTGATGCTTATGGTTATGAAATCGGTTTCCACGGATATGATCATGAAGATTGCATGTACACAGATCGCCCGGTAGAAGAGTGGAAGAAAGTAATTATAAAAAGCCAGAGAGCGTTTGAACGGATTATTGGGAAAAGAGCCAAGGGCGTATGTGCAACTTCCAGTGATTTTTCTATGAACGATGTCCAGATTTGGCAGGAAATGGGATTTGAGTATTCAAGTTCTATGAGGGGCGATGATCGCCCTTATAAAACAGTTTTTGAAGGAAAAGAATCTGATTTTATAGAGATTCCAGCTAGATGGGAATTGGATGATTATCCAGCGTTTGCATATAACTATTGGCCGTTATTGACAGATGGACAGGACCGAATCTCTAGTTATCGAGGAGTGTTATCCAATTGGAAGCATGAATTTGATGGTTATTATGAAGGCGGACTGTGCATGGTATTTATGCTTCATCCTCAGATTATTGGAATTCCGGGACGGTATCAGATGCTGGAAGAGTTGATGCTGTATATGAAAGAAAAACCAGATGTATGGTTTGCACAGGGAAATGAAATAGCGGATTGGTGGAGAAAATGTGATGGAAAATAGAATAGGGACAGCGGGTATAGCGATGGTCACGATAGAATTAGACAATGAATTTATCTGGCATGCAATGGGAGACAAGTATAAAACACCTAAAAGTACTTCCATGGGGACTTATGGAACCCATCGGGGATTGACTCGGATTTTGGGTGCATTGGATGAGTGGGGGGTGAAGGCAACCTTTTTTATCCCTGGAGCTGCGGTAGAAAAGTATTCAGAAAAGATTCTGGAGATTGATAAAAGAGGACATGAAATTGCGCTGCACGGATATGCCCATGAAAATTTTCATGATTTAACGGAGAAAGAACAGCGAATGAAAATAAGAAAAGGGAAACAAGGGTTAGAAGATTTGATTGGAAAAGAAGTAAGGGGATTTCGGCTACCGGAGGGAGAATGTACCTGGGAAACAATGAGAATTCTTCGGGAAGAGGGGATTGGATATGATAGTTCTTTATTTGACCAGGATCTTCCTTATCTGACAGATGAAAAGTTGGTAGAGATTCCTATGAGATGGGAGTTACAGGATTTTCCATATTTTGCATATGGACCTGGGTTCCCTGTTGGAGAACCACGGATTGCTTGTTATGATGAGGTGTTGGATAACTGGCTGCGTGAATTAAAGGCGGCTTCTGAGTTGAGATTATGCTCTGTCATAAAGTTTGATCCTCAGACTATTGGGTCACCTGGAAGGATGTTTCTGTTTGAACGCGTACTGCAGGAATTAAAAGAAAAGGGTATATGGGTAGTAATGGGAAGTAAGTTAGAAAAATATGTCCGAGAGAATCAGTGAAGGTGACATTGTTTTAATTGTGCAAATAAATCAAAAAAAATATAAAAAAGTGCTTGCCAAAATGAGAACACTGTGTTATACTATATTTCGTCAGCGGGAGTGCTGGAATTGGCAGACAGGCAAGACTAAGGATCTTGTGGGTGTATGCTCGTGTGGGTTCAAGTCCCATCTCCCGCACTGGATGAAAAGGAAATCTTCGATGAGAAGGTTTCCTTTTTTGTTATGACGAGGAGGAAAATGGCAGCTGCGGAAGAATGAATATGAAGCCGCTGCCATAGTTCCTGTCTTCTACCCCATCATAAGCCTGACAAAATTAAGCAGAAGCCGTAAGCCGTAAAAAACGATCACGATACCGCAGACCACATTGATTTTCCTCAGCAATTTGCCATTGAAGTGACTGCTGAAAACGGAAATCACAAGGGTTAAGCCTGTAAACCAGAGACAGGAAGCTGTGGCCACACCGGAAATAAAGGGTGCGGAGTCCGCAGCGGACATGGTGGCGTGGAAGGCTCCCAGCATCATGGTTCCGTCGATAATGGCCTGGGGGTTAAACCAGGTCACAACGCAGGCGGAGGAAACGGTCTTTCCTATGGAAAGTGCATCTTTGGAGCGGTTCAGCTCCTCCACCTTTGACCTTAACAGTCCCACGCCTATGTAAATGACAATCAGGCTTCCCACAAACAAAACAATCTTCTGAAGCCACTCATACCTCTGCATCACCGCCCCGATTCCAAAAAAGCAGCCCAGCGACAG
>CAKRWX010000252.1 GCA_934418055.1 uncultured Lachnospiraceae bacterium | reverse complement strand
TAATATCCATAAATATCATAAATCTCATCTGTATACACACCCTGTTCTTTGTATACAATGATCGGTGCCTCCACCTTGATCATGGACTTTCCTCCACGGACTGCTTCGATCAGCACCATGTTGGCATCCTTGTCCACAAACGGGTGCACCAGCTTCATCCGTTTCGGCTCCAGCTTATATTTCGTCAGAGTATTGATGATCTCGATCAGCCGGTGGGGCCGGTGGACCATATAGAACCGTCCGCCAGGCTTTAAAAGTCCTGCTGCTTCCCGCACCACATCGTCCAGCGTACATAACACCTCATGCCGTGCAATAGCTTTGGGCAGATCCGGATTTTTGAGTCCATGGGCATCATTCATATAAGGCGGATTGGAAGTCACCACATCAAACTGTGCTCTACCAAACCGGACACTGGCCTCCTTGATATCGCCAAGGGCAATATCCACCTTATCCTCTAATCCATTGAGCCTCACGCTGCGTCTGGCCATCTCCGCCACTTCTTCCTGGATCTCAAGACCTGTATAATGTTCTCCCTCATACCGGGCTTCCAGCAAAATAGGAATGATTCCTGTTCCGGTTCCCAGATCAATGGCCCGTTCCCCTGGATTTACCCTGGCAAACCCGGCTAACAGCACAGCGTCCATGCCGAAGCAGAACCCATTCCGCTTCTGGATAATGTGATACCCATTTCTCTGCAGATCATCCACCCGCTCATCTTCCAGGATCTCCACCGGAAACTGTTCCCTTGCATCCGGGCAATCCTTCTTTTTCGTCTCTGCGGACTGTTCCATACTCCGCCTCCCTTCTGTTTTCCGTCAGACTGACACACATCTACGTCTGCACATCCACCAACAAAATCTGCCATCACAGCTTCTGTGGATGCTCTCCAACCAGCAAAATCTGCCATCACAGCTTCTGCAGATGCTCTCTAACCACAAAGGGACACTGCCCGATCACAGTGCCCCTCAATTCCTCTAATTGTCATTCAGCTTGGATCTGGACTCTTTCTTCTCCAATGCCTCTAACTTCTTCAACTCATCGTCCTGCACATGGGATTTCTCCTTGCGGCGTCTCGGCTTGAACTTTAACTGATCAACCTTATAGTCGCGGATCTCCTTTTCGTCCTTGTCCACAACCACGATCACCTTCACGGTCTGACGAAGGACATTCACACTGTGTACTTCACCCTTCAAGCCATCGTCTGTGGTCACATAATCGCCTACATTCGGAAGTTTACTATTCAGATACTCATAGGTCTCTTCCTCATTTTTCAGACAGCACATCAGTCTTCCGCATACGCCGGAGATCTTGGTCGGATTTAAGGACAGGTTCTGCTCTTTCGCCATCTTAATGGACACCGGGATAAACTCGGATAAATAAGAATGACAGCACAGCGGCCGTCCACAGATACCGATTCCGCCTACGATCTTGGTTTCGTCCCGGACACCTACCTGGCGCAGTTCGATACGGGTCTTAAATACTGCCGCTAAATCCTTCACCAGCTCACGGAAATCGATTCTTCCGTCGGCGGTGAAATAAAACAGGATCTTATTATTGTCGAAGGTATACTCCACATCGATCAGTTTCATCTCCAGGTTATGCTTGCGGATCTTCTCCAAGCACACCTTAAATGCGTCCTTTTCTTTCTTTTTATTGGCCTCTTCTACGGCCTCGTCCTCCTTGGTTGCCATGCGGATCACAGATTTTAACGGCTGAACCACCTTGCCGTCCTCCACCTCACGGGTTCCCAGCACTACATATCCATACTCGATTCCTCTGGCCGTCTCCACGATCACGTGCTGACCGGATTTGATCTCGTATTTGCCCGGTGCGAAATAGTAGATCTTTCCCGCATTCCGGAATCTTACTCCAATTACTTTTACCATTTATGAGTTCTCCTTCATCGCCAGGAACATCAGTTCCAGGGCAAGTTCCATATTTACATTGGCGTCCAGACGGATCCTTGCCTTGTCGATGGCATTTAAAATGTTCTCAAAGCCATCGTATCCAATCTGGGTGCTCATCTCATTCATCGCGCTGAATTCATCCTTGAAAATCAGCAGATTGGCATCCTTGGTCACCTTAAACATCAGGCCGTCCCGGTACCACACCTGCATAATATCCAGACATTCGTGCAGATCCATATTTTCATCTTTCAGACGCTTGATGGCCTCCAAAAGCTGGGAAATGTCCATCTGCCGGACATTTTTCAGGATATTCAAAACCTGCTCGTAAGCCTGACGGAAATCCTCCGATTCCGCCAGCCGTTTCGCCTTACCCAGATTTCCCCTGGCAAATGCAGCGTACAGCTCGCTCTGGCTCTCAGACACCCCCATCTTCTCCGTCAGATAACCACGGATCATGGAGTCCGGGAGCGGTTTTAACTTCAACTGGACGCAGCGGGATAAAATCGTAGGCAGAAATCCGTCCGGGTTGGTGGTCAATAACAGGATGACCGCATAAGCCGGTGGTTCCTCGATGGTTTTTAGCAGGGCGTTCTGTGCCTGCACCGTCATCTTCTCCGCTTCGTCTACAATATAGATCTTATAATTCGCGCTGTAAGGCCGGATCTGGATGGTATCATTGATCTGCTCACGGATATCATCCACACCAATACTGGCCGGTTTTTCATGAGTCACGTAAATCAGATCCGGATGATTGCCAGACAGCACCTGCTTACACGCATGACACTCCAGACAGGGCTCTGTCTGTCCCTTTTCGCACAGAAGCGTCAAAGCAAATGCATTGGCCAGGGATTTGCGCCCCATTCCCGCTTCTCCCGCAAGGATATACGCATGGGAAACCTTGTGAACTGCTATGGCTTTCTTAAAATGCTCCTTGATGGTCTCATGTCCTAAAATGTCCTGAAAACCTGGCATAAAATCCCCTCCTTCACGACTTACTTTTGGTCATTATAGCATAAAATCGCTTTTATGTATAGAGACTGTGAACCAGAATCCCGTAAAGTAAAAAGCAGAAAAAAGCAGATTCCACGGAATTCACCTCCACAGAAATCTGCTTTTCCCACTTCTATTTTATTTCATCTGACCCGTATCTTTTTCCTACAATACCTTTTCAATCCCGATCCTCTGTCAGTCATTGCCTTCACAACACACAGATGCCATTCACTGTTCTGACAATCTCATCTGCTTAAACAGACGATCCAGATTAAATCCGGCTTTTCTCAATGTCTTGGTGAAGTTCTCGCAGTTATACAACTGCTCTCCAGCCATCCACTGAGGACATGTCATCTTCTCTCCGCACATCGATGGTTCATTGACAAATCCCATATCCATACCGCCCATAACTGCACCTCCCATTCGTACATCATTTGTATTTTCAGTATGATTTTAAAAACATTTCTTTTTGTTTCTTTCTGGTTATAGTATATCGGTTTCTGGACATTTCGTCCATAATCTGCTAATCTGAAAATAAGCTCAAAATATGTACTGTCGATACATAAATTTTACAGATGTCCTTATTTCACGGACACAGAAAGGACTTCCCATGGCGATCCGTCTTGATGAATTATTTGATAAAACCAAACGAACCTTTGAACTGAAACTGATTGCTGGAAAAGCTGGCTTAAACCATGTCGTAGGCTGGGTGCATCTCCTGGAAGACGAGATCATTCTCAACCGTTTCGGCGGACAGGAACTGGCCGTTACCACTGGCATGAAATCCCAGGAACCGGACTGGCTCCTCCACGTAGTCACATCCATGAAAAAACGGGATTGCTCCGGTCTGATCTTAAATACCGGCATGTACTTAAAAATCATTCCACAGTCTGTTATTGACTGGTGCAATCAACATGATTTTCCCCTGTTTGCCATGCCCTGGGAAATTTCATGTACCCAGCTGGTCCAGGAATTCTGTACCATCATCATGAAACGGGCCCAAAAAGAACGGGAATACGGCGATATTTTTCAGTCTATCATTCACGGCGCACCGCTGACTCCTGAGCTTTTAACACCCCTGCAGAATCGTTTCCAGACAGAAAGCACATTCCAGGTCTTCTGTATCCGGATCCGTTTTGG
>CAKRWX010000251.1 GCA_934418055.1 uncultured Lachnospiraceae bacterium | reverse complement strand
CCAATTGAAGAAACAAAAGATCTTATAGCTGCTCATAATGTGGACGCTGATAAGCTGAACAAAATGTTGGACTATGATGGAATACCTATGCCATCTGTAGCAATCACAAAAGCGAAACAAGGATGGGATAAATTTGGAGATATATCTTTGATTTTCAAAAAAGGAGCAATTGATCCTGAAAAAAGCCCTAAGAATAATGAGGTTGCTGCGGTAGTTGTTCCAGACACAACACCAGAAAGCTTAATTGAAAAAGCAAAAGAAAGAGGGCTAAAAGTAGTTCAGTATGATCCGAATGTGGAGGATTCAAGAAAAAATAAAGTAAATGCTATAGAAGGTGTCCGATTCCAGTTTTCTGACATTATCTGTAAAAGCAGTATCATGAAAGACTGTATACAACGTGCTAAACGAATGGCACTCACCGATTTTCCAATTCTTATCAACGGAGAAAGCGGTACAGGCAAAGAATTATTTGCCCAGTCTGTCCATCAGTATTCTGCACGCAGTGCACACCCATTTATTGCATTAAATTGCGCTTCACTTTCGAATGAATTACTGGAAAGTGAACTTTTTAGATATGAAGATGGTGCTTTTACCGGTGCAAAACGTGGTGGCAAAAAAGGCTTATTTGAGCTTGCACAAAACGGAACGATCTTTCTCGATGAGATTGGAGAAATGCCGGTTCTACTACAGGCAAAACTTCTTCGCATCCTTCAAGAGCAGGAAATACGAAAGTTGGGGAGCAGCACAACGATTCCTATAAATGTAAGGATCATCACTGCAACAAACCGGGATCTTCCGGCCATGATCGAGCAAGGCCATTTCCGTCTGGATTTGTATTACCGCATCAGCATGTTTACACTGGTCATCCCACCACTCAGAGAACGTAAAGATGATATTTTACCTTTGTCCGAATATTTTTTAAAGAGCTTTAAGCCATATCATTCTATTACTCCTGAGCTTCAGGAACTTTTATTATCTTATCCATGGAAGGGTAATATCCGCGAATTGCAAAACTGTGTGGAATATATGGCGTATATGGGTTTTGGCGCCTTAACTCCAGACGATCTGCCACCAGGATACAGCAAAAAGGCAGACACGCCCTCCCAAACAGACATTTCACATTTTCAGGATCATCTACAGATTTTTAATTCTTCTGCAGATTTTCCCGATCTATTTTCCAGAGACGAAATTTTATGTCAACGGATCCTGGCTCTACTTTATGATCAGCCAATGGGAAGAATGCGAATATTAAAAGAACTGAATTATGATTATACCGAACACGAGATTAAAAAGGCTTTTGACTATCTGCATGCAAAGAACTGGATCAAAAGTTCCCGGGGACGTGGTGGAACTTCTTTGACGCCCACTGGAATGAAAAAATTTCAGGATACACAAAGATTGCAATGATTTAATGATATGATACCAGGGTCAAAAGGTTGGCAAATCCGATGAGGATTTGACGTATCATTTTCCCGCATTTTAAAAAGTCATCAAAATGAGGATTATTTTTATAATTTTATCCTCATTTTGATGACCTCTAACTTTAAACTTTAAGCTTATGCATTTAACGTATCTAAAATATCCTGATACGTCACAAGCTGCACATTGCCCATCTTTTTTGCAAGTTCCTCACATCCTGCTGTAAACCCATTTTTTGCAAAAAGATATAGATGTACCTGACTGTAATGAAATAATCTGCTACGGTCTTGCAAAGTTTCAAGTACATTTCTGTCTACTGCCTCATTTCTCCATTTACATTCTCCAAATAATGCTGTATTTTTATCCTGTTCCCCCATGATGTCTATTTCTTCCTGTCTGCGGGTGGAAGGATCCGTCCCCCACCAACGGCCAAGCTCCTTAAATTCTACCGGACTCTTTCCATTTAACAACAGCTTCCATAGATATTCCTGGCAGATATCTTCAAATACCTTTCCCATATGATCTGGCAAATTAGGCTCAATCCGCCTGTACGCCAGGTCTGCTGCCCCCCGTCCGATCACAGAACTATTTTCCGGAATAAAGCGATACCAGAACCGGAACATATTATCGGCAATAGCATAGACCGATTTCTTCGACTCTTTCTCTCCATAAGGTATCTCTTTTTTTATCAGTCCAAGAGAGATCAGATTTTTTATATATGATGAACAAACACTCGTGTTTTCTCCTGTTTTACCAGAAATTTCTGACATTCTGGAAGCCCCTCCAGCAACAGCCGTAATAATAGCATTGTAGATCGCTGGTTCCCGCACTTCCTGCTTTAACAAGTTTTCCGGCTCTTCATAAATGGACGACGTTGGATTTAAAAATGTATTTTTAATATTCTCTTCTATGCTCAGATGCTCATTCATCTGCAGTAGATACTGGGGCGTTCCTCCAACGATCCCATAGACCAGTGCTTTTTCCTCTGCTCCAAAATCCGGGAAATAGCGGCAGGTATCCTCAAAATCAAATGGCAGTACCTTCATCTGCGCTGTCCGCCGTCCATACAAAGGCGCTTTGTATGCAAGTACATGATCTTCCATATATGACATAGAAGAGCCGCAAAGGATCAACATTAATTTTGAAGTATCTTTGTACTGATCGATCAGCATCTGAAGCGTAGACGCAAAGCTTTTTGATGAACGGGCCACATAGGGATATTCATCGATCGCCAGAACCAGTCTCTCTTTTTGAGCCAGTGTAAATACATACTCAAGGGCTGCCTGAAAGGATAAAAATGCTGTATCCATATGCATGCCTGTACCATACTCTAAAATACTCCTGCTGAAATTTTCCAGGTTCTGTTTCTCACTGCTTTCTACACCCATGAGATAGATGGCTTTTTTATCTTTTATAAAATGACTGATCAAAGCTGTCTTCCCCACACGTCTACGTCCATAAATAACTGCAAATTCAAATTTTTCTGACGTATACAAACGTTCCAATTCTGTCAGTTCCCGCTCTCTTCCAATAAACATAATGACCACACCTCCATTTGTAATCATAATGTATCATATTATTATTATTTAGTCAATTATGCTTTAGTTATTTATAATTTACTAATTTATGATTTGCTAATTTGTATATGACTAAGTTACGTTTTATTACTCTGTGATTTATATGATTAGGGTGTCAAAGGTACGCCCCATGAACCTTGAAAATTTCATATAAACCAACAAATCATCCTCTATAGATGGTATAATAATCTCAGTTTATTTGAGAGGTGATTCCATGTCCTTTGCAAAAAATGAATGCCAGCAGTTAACTTTGGAGGATAGTATGTTTTCCCTTACCGCCCGTGAACGTCGTATGCTCGAAAAATCCTGGGCAAAACCGTTTGCAGAAAAAATATTTCCCCTGATCAACGAAGAAAATTTTTCTGTCCTTTATAGCGATAAAACTTCCCGCCCCAATACTCCTGTAAATGTGATCGTTGGCGGTATGGTGCTTGAAGAGCTTATGGGACTGACGGATGAGAAATTCATGGATTCCCTTCTTTTCGATATCCGTTTCCAGTATGCCCTCCATACCACCAGCTTTAAAGAGCAGCCCATCAGTGACCGTACATTTAGCCGTTTCCGCAGAAGATGTCTTACCTATGAAACAGAGACTGGAATTGACCTGATCCACGATACAGTAAAAGAACTCTCTGGGGAAATGACAGCCCTGATGAAGCTTAATAACAGAATTAATGACAGAATGAAAGAATGGATTCCCTTATGGTTGCTTCTAATATCCGGAAGCTTGGAAGGATGGAGTTCCTTTATACCTGTGTTGCTGACCTTGTATCTTTTCTCCACCATACCGGGATGGACGACCTTCTGGGAGGTATGGAACACTATTATGACCCTAATGATTATAACCAGGTTATTTAGCAAAAGTGAAGATGCATCAGACAGGATCAAACAGATCCTTGCTGATGCAGACAAACTTCTTGCAGAATGTGAAGGGGCCTGTGATGAAAGCTCTGCCTACCAGTTACTAGTACGTGTTTTAAAAGAACAGACGGTTGTGGAAGGATCCGGTACAAGACGGCTGAAAACCAAAGAAGATGGGGCTATGGG
>CAKRWX010000250.1 GCA_934418055.1 uncultured Lachnospiraceae bacterium | reverse complement strand
GTACTATACCTTTGCAGCCTTTATGTTATCCATCGCCCTGGTGTATTTTACCAGCGCTGTTCAGGTATTTTTCAAGGATATGGCCCAGATCGTGGGCATCTGCCTGCAGTTTGGCATGTGGCTGACCCCGATCATGTGGCAGGTGGAGCAGTTCTCCGGAAGTTCCCTCTATCCGGTTTTATGTAAACTTGTGAAATTCAACCCCATGTATTATGTGGTTGTGGGCTACCGTGACAGCATGATCATGGAACATGGATTCTGGCAGAGACCGGGACTGACTCTGTATTTCTGGGCAGTGACGCTGTTGCTGTTACTTGGGGGACTGAAGGTGTTCAAACGGCTGCGGCCGCATTTCTCCGATGTTTTGTAAAAGTGGGCTTTCACAGTAAGATTTCGAGCGCACGTACCAGGGAGTGAAGAATGGAAAACGCAATTACAGTAAAAGATGTAACCAAGATTTATAAGCTTTATGACAAGCCCATTGACCGCTTGAAAGAGGCGCTGAATCCTTTTCATAAAGAGTACCATAAGAAATTTTATGCTTTGAATAACCTTTCTTTTGAAGTAAAGAAAGGCGAGACCGTAGGTATCATTGGAACCAACGGCTCCGGTAAATCCACGATCTTAAAGATCATTACCGGAGTGCTGACGCCGACCACTGGAGAGGTGGAGGTCAATGGCGTGATCTCTGCTCTTCTGGAGCTGGGCGCCGGTTTCAATATGGACTACACAGGAATTGAAAATATCTACATGAACGGCACCATGATGGGCTTTTCCAAGAAGGAAATGGACGCAAAGCTTCAGGAAATCCTGGATTTTGCCGATATCGGAGATTTTGTCTACCAGCCGGTGAAGACCTATTCCAGCGGTATGTTCGTCCGTCTGGCATTTGCCCTGGCCATCAATGTGGAGCCGGAGATCCTGATCGTGGATGAGGCGTTATCCGTAGGCGACGTATTTTTCCAGTCCAAGTGCTACCGCCGCATGGAGGAGATCCGCCAGAAGGGCACCACGATCCTGATGGTAACCCACGATATGGGCAGTATCATCAAGTATTGTGACAAGGTTGTTCTGTTAAATAAGGGCAATTTTGTGGCAGAGGGCGCACCGGGCCATATGGTAGATCTGTATAAGAAGATTTTAGCGGGCCAGATGGAAGGTCTGGAAGCTGCCAAAGATGTGGACAGCGATTTTTCCGGAGAGACTGCGGAAAAAGAACAGAAAGAAAAGGCTTATCAGGTTCCTCATGGAAAGCTGATGAAAGACAGCCTGACCATCAATGGCAACCGCACCGAGTATGGAGACGGCCGGGCGGAGATCTACGACCTGGGATTATTTGACCAGAGGGGCAATCTGACCAATCTGTTATTAAAGGGTGAAGAGTTTACCATCAAAGAGAAGATCCGTTTTGCGGCGCCGATCCAGAGCCCGATGTTTACTTATACCATCAAGGATAAAAAGGGAACGGATCTGACGGGAACCAATACCATGTTCGAGGGGACGGATATCAAGCCGGTGAAGGCTGGTGACGAGTACGAGGTGTCCTTTACCCAGAAAATGACCCTGCAGGGAGGCGAGTATCTGCTTTCCATGAGCTGTACCGGATTTGAGCAGGGTGAGCATACGGTGTACCACCGCCTTTATGATGTGGCGAATATTACGGTCATTTCCAATAAGAATACAGTGGGTGTCTACGATATGGAATCTGCTGTACAGGCCGTGAAGATAGAGAGGAACCATGATTAAGGACAAACGTGATAATGGGAAAAGCGAAAGAAATGAAACGCTGAAAAGTATTTTAAATAATTATAAAGGAGACCGGAAGCGGGCGTTAAAAGAGCACCCGGATCTGGAAACTCTTTATGATCTGTCAGATCTGCGGGAAAATCTGCTGGAATGGTATCCCTTCCGGGAAGGGACCAGACTGCTGCAGGTGGGGTCTGGATATGGTGCGCTGACCGGAGTTTACAGTGAGAAAGCAGCGCAGGTAGATGTACTGGATCCAGATGCCGGGGATTTAGAGGTCAATGAACTGCGGCAGAAGCAGTATGAGGGCCGGGAGAATATCCGGTATATCCAGGATGAACTGTGCCATTATGTGGAGTCCGGGGCTTATGTGCAGAATCAGATGGCTCAGGATGATGAAGCAGAGCCAGGAAAGGTGGAGCCTGCGGAAGTGCTGGATGGGGCAGAGGCTGGAAACGCAGGCTATGATTATGTGGTTTTCGTTGGTTCCTTAGAGCCATCCAGAGCCGCAGAGCAGCTTCAGGCGGCGAAACAGTGCCTGGCTCCAGGCGGTGAGCTGATTATCGCAGCCTGCAACCCATTCGGCTTAAAATACTGGGCCGGTGCCAAGGCAGATGATCATGGATTTTCTAAGAAAACGCTGGAAACACTTCTGGGAACGGATGGCGAAACTTCCTGGTATTATCCGATGCCGGACATCAAAGTTCCGGTTACCATCTTTTCGGATGAATATCTTCCTGGAAAAGGCGATCTGACGGACACCATCACGGCCTATGACTATCCGAAATACCTGCTGATGGACGTGGGTGAAGCCTATGACCGGGTCTGCGCGGACGGCCAGTTTGACCAGTATGCCAATGGATATCTGGTGATCTGGACGGCTGGAAAAGCAGGCGATGCCGGAGCCGTAGGTGAAAAGGCAGATGTATCTGATGAGACAGGCGCAGCCGGAGTAGGGGCATCAGGTGACGCAGAAGCCTCGAACACAGCCCACATCCAGTACGTGAAATACAACCACACCCGCCGGGAAGAATTCCAGATCCGCACCACCATTTATGGCGATCCTGCAACTGGCGAACGCCACGTAGAGAAAACTTCTCTAGCAGTGGAAGGCGCGCCCCACATCTGGGCATTTTCCTCCGATTACGTGGATCTAAGCGCCCAGCATATCGGCGTGAAATTCGTACAGCCTATCCAGGGCAGTGACCGGTGCAGCGTCCGTTTCCCATATCTGAAGGGAAAAACCTGGTCCGAGCAGTTAGGCGAAGATATCCAGGGCGGCAAAGTCCCGGTAGACACCGTCCGCGCGGCTTTAGAGCAGGTGCTGGCAGTAAAGCCGGAGTGTGTGCAGAAGTTTACCTTAACACCGGAATTTACAGAAGTGTTTGGAGAGGTGGAGCCAAAAGAAACCTGGACTGCCCTTTCCATTTCCAATATTGACGCATTATTTGAAAATATTTTACTGACCGATGACGGCATGTACTGTCTGGACTACGAGTGGGTATTTTCCTTCCCGATCCCAGAGACTTTCATCCGTTACCGGATCCTGTTCTATTTCCACCGCCAGTTCCACAGCCTGCTGACAGCTTACCCAATCGTCAACCAGTGGCTTGCGGAGTTTGGCATCGGGGAAGAAGACCAGGAGATCTTCCGCCAGATGGAAGAGCATTTCCAGCGGTACGTCCATGGGGAGAACCAGCAGATCTACCTGGAAAATTATCTGGTAAAGACGAAAAACGCCAGAGATTTAGCCAGAGTGGATGGGGAGTTAGACCGCACCAAAGAGCGGTTAGAGCAGGTAAAACTGCAGAGCCACCAGAAGGACACGGAGATCCGCAAGATCACCGAGGTGCAGCGTCTGACCAACAACCATGTGACTAACCTGGAAGTGATCATTTCCAACCTGCGCCATGAAAATGAAGAGCTTGGCAAGGCATTGACCTATTACCATAAGCATGAAGCCATTATCTTCAAAGTGCGCCGGAAATTAGGCGAGGCATTTAACAAGAAATACCCGAAGGGCAGTCTGAAACGAAAAAAACTGTCCTATATGAAGGAATACGTGTTCCATCCGTTCCGTTCCCTGAAGCTGTATAGCTCCGAGGAGGGCAAAAACTTAAAAGACGGTGATTTTGCCATTGGTTCCGTGTACCGGGAACATGGAAAACTGCATTTCCCGAAGGTGGAGAACCCGCAGGTGTCCATTGTGATCCCTGTGTATAACCAGATCCACTATACTTACGCCTGTCTGGTGTCTATTTTGGAACACACGAAAGATGTGACCTATGAGGTGATCAT
>CAKRWX010000249.1 GCA_934418055.1 uncultured Lachnospiraceae bacterium | reverse complement strand
GAGATCGCCAAACGTTGTGTAGAATTAAAGGAAATGGGCTTTGACGCGGCACGTTTGATGATTACTGGCGATATCCGATTAAAACAGGCAAAACGCCGTTCCAGCGTATACAATGCGAAAGTATCTGATTATATTAAGGTAGTAAAAGCAGTCCGTGAGGCAGTTGGTGATGAGTTTGACATGATTCTGGAATGCCACCGCAGTATGGATCCGATGGAAGCCATTGCTTTTGCAAAGGGTGTAGAAGAGTACCGTCCGCTGTTTCTGGAAGATCCGATTCCACCGGACAGTCCTGAAAGCATGGCAGATATTGCCATACGCACCAATATTCCGATTGCGACAGGAGAGCGATTTATCAATATCCAGGAATTTGAAACTATCTTCCAGAAACATGCGGCTAAATATGTGCGCCCGGATGTGTGTGCTCTTGGTGGATTGACTCCTTCCAAGAAGGTTGCAGCTATGGCAGAGGCAAATTATTGCAAGATCGTGCCTCACAATCCATTGGGACCTGTCTCAACTGCAGCTTGTCTGCAATTAGACGCTGCGATCCCGAATTTTGCCATCCAGGAATTCCCATCGTTCTATCATCAGGGAAATGAAGCGGAGATGACAAAAGAGGCATTTGAAGAAGAGGCTGGCTACATTGTAGTTCCAGATCGTCCAGGTATTGGTATTGAACTGGTGGATGATATCTGCGAACGGTTCCCGGCGAAGCCAAGAAGCATTTCCGCGCAGATTGCCCATGATGGATCCGTATACGATATTTAATATAGAAGGAGTTTGCGATGAAGCGGAAGGAATTTATTGAAACATGCAGCGGACTGAGCAGAAGTGAACTGTTAGAGATTGCGGTCAATGCACGAAAAAATGTGGAAAAAATGATATCCGAAGAAACAAAAGCGATGTTTCGTCGTCTAGATGAAGAGACAGTGGTTGAAGAACGCTATTTTGAAACCGGCTGGGGAAAAACGCATGTCTATGTTGTGCGCAGCTTAAACCATAAGGATGAAAAACTTCCAGTGGTAGTAAATGCCCATGGTGGCGGCTGGACTTTGGAACATTCGGAACGGGATCTTTATTTTTGCCGTCGAATGGCATATCTGGCGGGATGTGTGGTTTTTGACATTGACTATGTGCTGGCACCGGAACATCCTTATCCGGCAGCTCTTGAGGAAATTGAAGCTTTTATTAATATTCTGCCAGAGATTTGTGAAAAATATAACGGAGATATGACACGCTTGCTTTACTGCGGGCAGAGTGCTGGGGGAAATCTTCTTGGTGCTGTGACCCAGCGAAGAAAAACTGTGGTCACACCAATTGCACAGATCTTATGTTATCCTCCGACGGATAATTATCATGATCATTTTCATGGCGGTGAACTGGATGAACGTGGAATAAGTACGGAATATTATGGTTTCTTCTATAACCAGAATTTTGAGGAGCGTTCCAAT
The DNA here is from genome assembly GCA_934418055.1 of uncultured Lachnospiraceae bacterium. Lineage (GTDB taxonomy): Bacteria > Bacillota > Clostridia > Lachnospirales > Lachnospiraceae > UBA3402. The sequence continues at coordinate 2,628 of CAKRWX010000249.1, read as the reverse complement.
CACGATGTTTCACTTGCTTTAAGCACTTTGGAGGAACTGAAAGGTCTGCCTGCTACAGATGTTATTACGGCAGGAATGGATAATCTCTGTCCAGAAGGGGAACGTTATGCGGATCTCCTGAAAAAGGCAGGTGTAAAAACCACCTATCGTTGTTTTGAAAACAGCAAACATGGTTTTGTAGTGAATTTGTATGATGAATGGCAGGAAGGAGAAGCTTATATCGTAGAGTTAATGAAGAAACACTTTGCGGTTGAAAAAAATGATATATGATAGGGTGCCATGATTATAAATCCCAGAGCATTTTAGTAAAAGCAGGGTTGCTGCACAGCAAAAATATTTGCTGATGCGGCAGCCCTGTTGTGCGTCCGATTGCAGTTGATTATAAGGTAATCACCGTCTCATCTTCCGGAATAAACAAATTCCCCGTAAAGTAAGGCGCGCCTTCTTCCCGGTACAGTTTCTCCCGGTTCTCTTTGTTCTTATCTTCTGTGTGCCACAGGATCAGATTCTTGATTCCCAGGCTCTGGGCCAGTTCGCAGGCATCTTTCACGGTGCTGTGATGTTTCTCATATGGTTTGAAAACATCTTTCTGGCTGTAAAGGCAGAATGCCTCGTGGGTCAGCCAGTCGCTGCCCTTGACATAGGATTCGCACAGCGGGTTAAATGGCTCGTCGCCGCAGCAGGTGAATTGTTTGCCATTTTCCAGGGTAAGTGTAAAGCCGTACTGCATGGCTTTGGTGGAGTGGATGTCGAAAAATGTCACCGGATAATTTAAGATCTGGCGCTTGTCCCCATCGTGAACCGGGATCAGATGGATCCGGTCGCCGATCATTTTGAAAAATTTGCCCTGAAGGGTCAGGCGGCAGATGGTGGTGATGGTCTCTGTCAGCGCTTCGTGGCAGTAAATGTTTAAGTCACCGTCGTACTTGCCATTTTTCATGCGGGTGGCGATGACGCGGATCATCCAGACGATGCCTAATAAGTGATCGGTGTGTTCATGGGTAATGAAAATGTGATGGATATCCGGAATGGATACCTGCATGTCCTCCAGAATCCGTAAGATGCCGTTTCCACCGCCGGTGTCTACCATAAAATAATGGTTTTCCGGATTTTTGATGGCGAAACAGGTGTTATAATAGCGGGTCACGGTGGCATTTCCCGTTCCGAATACATATAATTGTTCCATAATTTATCCTTTCTTGCGATGATTGTACTTGGCGAAAAACTTTCCATTTGTATAGAAGTATGGTACTATAATTATAAGAAATTTGCAACTATTCCACTATGTGAGGACGGGGGCATGATTTTGATAATTATCCTTTGAGGGCCGTCTGTCAAAGAGGAATAGCTGCCAAAATCGGGGAGGAACGAGAATGAGAGATATTGCTTATCTGAAACTTCTGGCGCGGGAGTATCCAACCATCCAGTCAGCGTCCACAGAGATCATCAATCTGACCGCTATCCGGGGACTTCCAAAGGGAACGGAATACTTCTTCAGCGATCTGCATGGCGAGCATGAAGCATTTATCCATCTGCTTCGAAGCTCTTCTGGTATTATCCGCGAGAAAATCAAAGAAACCTTCGGCTACGTGATCCCGGAGGATGAGCAGGACGAGCTGGCCAATCTGATCTACTATCCGAAACGTACTTTAAATCAGCTGGCCCAGTCAGACAGTGACCGGAATAATGATGATTGGAAGCGAATCACCATTTATCGTCTGGTGCAGTTATGTAAACAGGTATCTTCCAAATACACCCGCTCCAAGGTGAGAAAGAAACTGCCGCCGGATTTTGCTTACGTGATCGATGAGCTGCTTCATGTGGATTACAATGCAGATAATAAGAAGGTGTATTACAGCGAGATCGTTCAGACCATCATTGACATCGGAAGCGCCGATCAGTTTATCTGTGTACTGTGCGAGCTGATCCAGAACCTGACCATTGACAATCTGCATATCATTGGAGATATCTTTGACCGTGGACCGAGAGCGGATCTGATCTTAAATGAGTTGATGAATTTCCATGACGTGGACATCCAGTGGGGCAATCATGACATTTCATGGATGGGAGCGGCTACAGGTAACCTGGCTTGTATGTGTAATGTACTGCGGATTGCCATTAGCTATAACAGCTTTGATGTGCTGGAGGATGGTTACGGCATCAATCTGCGTCCGCTGTCCATGTTTGCGGCATCTGCTTACCGGGATGATCCGTGTACCCGGTTTAAACCACATATTCTGGATCAGAACATTTATGACGTGGTAGATCCTGGACTGGTGGCGAAAATGCATAAGGCCATCACAGTGATGCAGTTTAAGGTAGAAGGCCAGATCATCAAGCGCCACCCGGAGTACGGCTTAAATCACCGCTGTCTCTTAGAGCATGTGGATTTTGATAAGGGAACCGTGGAAGTGGACGGAAAGACATATCCGATGCTGGATATGAAATTCCCGACCATCGATCCGAAGGATCCGCTGAAACTGACAGAGCAGGAGGCAGAACTGTTACAGACTCTGAAAATGTCCTTCCGCCACAGCGGACTGTTACATAAACACATCAAGTTCCTGTACTCCCATGGAAGCATGTACAAGTGCTGCAACAACAACTTGCTGTACCACGGCTGTATTC
>CAKRWX010000248.1 GCA_934418055.1 uncultured Lachnospiraceae bacterium | reverse complement strand
AAAATAGGTAACGCGGTAAAGCGTTACAAAATTGTTTTTATAGTATAGCATATCTGGCAGCCGGTTTCAAGACGCAAAACCAGCTGCCAGACCATTTTCTGGATATTTCCAGACAAAATATTCCGTTCAAATGACGTTCTCAATTACAGTACATGGCCCTGGGCTTTCATAACCTCGATCACCTGGTCTACATATTTCTCGCAGATCTCCAGGCTGGAAGCCTCAACCATAACACGGACTACTGGTTCCGTACCGGACTGACGCAGAAGGATTCTTCCGTCATTTCCCAGACTCTCAGTCACTTTCGCAACCTCTGCCTGCACTGCTGGATCGTCCTGTGCTGCCTTTTTGTCTTTTACTTTGACATTTTTCAGTACCTGCGGGAAAATCTCCACCTCGGACGCCAGCTTGCCTAAGGACTGTTTCTTCTCCAGCATGGCTTCCATCACCTTCAAGGAGGTCAGAATTCCGTCACCTGTAGTAGCATTCTTGCTGAAAATAATATGGCCAGACTGTTCGCCGCCCAGGCAATGACCGTTGGCGGACATATTTTCATATACATACTTATCGCCTACGGCTGTTTTCTCATAGGAGATACCTTCTCTATCCAGTGCTTTGTAAAGGCCGAAGTTGGACATTACCGTGGTAACGATGGTGTTGTTAACCAGGCTTCCCTGCTCCTTCATGTATTTTCCGCAGACATACATAATCTTATCGCCGTCAACGATCTCACCATTCTCATCCACAGCAATACAACGATCCGCGTCACCATCGTAAGAAAAGCCCACGTCCAGATGATGCTCTTTTACGAAATCCTGCAGCACATGGATATGAGTGGAGCCACAGTCGGTGTTGATATTTAAGCCATTTGGCTCGTTATTGATGACATAGGTTTCAGCACCTAAGGCATCAAATACATTTTTCGCAATGGCAGATGCGCTTCCGTTGGCACAGTCTAAGCCCACTTTTTTATTTTTGAAAGAACGAGTGGCGATGGAAATCAGATAGCCGATGTAACGGTTTCTGCCTGCTGCAAAGTCCACAGTACGGCCAATATTTTCCTTGGTCGCAAATGGGATCTCGCCGCTTTCACCGTCTAAGTAGCTCTCGATCTTCTCGATGACACTCTCTTCCAGCTTCTCGCCTTTCTCGTTGATAACCTTGATTCCATTGTCATAGTATGGGTTGTGGCTGGCAGAAATCATGATACCGCAGTTGAAATCCTCAGTGCGGACCACATAGGATACGCTTGGGGTTGTGGTTACATGAAGCAGATAAGCGTCTGCACCGGAAGCAGTCAGACCTGCCACCAGAGAATACTCAAACATATAGCTGCTTCTTCTTGTATCTTTACCAATAACGATACGGCACTTCTCGCCAGGTGTTTTCTGTCCATAATACCAGCCTAAAAAACGACCTACCTTGTATGCGTGTTCCACAGTCAGGGTTACATTTGCCTCTCCACGGAAACCATCAGTTCCAAAATATTTTCCCATAATATCATCCTCCTGTAACGCTCCTGCAGCTCTATCCGATATTCCGTATCCGATATTCCGTTTTCCGGGATCTATCCGCCTGCCTGAAGGTTACTCTTTCCTTGCTTTCTATCAACAATGCTTGATTTGTTTTCATCGATTCCGAACAACATCATACCATAACTTTTTTTGTTTGGCAATTCCACTCGTGATACTTCACGTGCCCACAAAATCCCCCGGTTGTCCTTGCCATCATAGCTGCAGGTAACAAAAACATAGGTTCCTTTCGTCTGTTCTGTCAGGCACTGTTCCCGCAGCTCCCGGGAATTGGGTGCGCTGAACCATTCCACTGCTTCCAGTTCCAGGGTTTCCTGCGGGGTATAGAGCCAGATCTGACGGTGGGTATCAAAATAGGTTTTATCAGCGTAACGGGCAATATCGCGGAACATCGTGCCATTTTTCATGTTATGGCCGTAGAATACATAGTTTTTCTGTCGGAACGCTGACTGGTAATCCAGAAAAATCGTACCGCTTGGGGCCTCCTCTCCATAAAAATTTCTGGTCATATAGGTTTCATTGTCCTTACCCTGAACCACCGGATAGTCTATGTTCGTTTCTGGGATGTAAAGCCAGGCAGCTGTATCCGGATTGCATGATATAAGATATGCAAAGTCTATTGGAGATATTTTTGAGGGTTCTTTGACATGCTCTGCTAATTGTTCCTGTTTCTGAATCTCCTTTTTCTGTTCCTGGATCTCCTGTTTCTGTTCCTGTACCCGCTCTGTGCATAGGTCTGCAAATATGCTGCCGCTTATCAGGCTAAGGACAGCCAGGAAGATCGGAGCTGCCCTGTGAAGGGTTCTTATTTTCCCATGCTTTCTCATCGTTTTCTCCATTCCGTCCTGGTTCCATGCACAAAAAGCCCACCCTGTGGATTTTGATTTTCTTCCACAGGATGAGCTTTCTCTTTTGTTATCAGGAGTTATTAAATTCTTACCATCTCATACTGGTCGGTTCCCAGACCGATCTTCACTGCATGCTCAATACAGGTTCTCCACTCGGTATCGGGATGTACCATGTGGAAATGATCATGGCCCTCGTGATTGCCATGAGCCTTGATGTTCTCTCCAAGAATACTGGATGCGACCGGGGTCTGCTGGTTGCAGAGATCTGCGCATGCCTGGTCTAAGGCAACCGGGTCAAAGGAAGCCAGCATGCCGATATTTGGAATGATCGGAATATCATTTTCTGGATGACAGTCACAGTTCGGAGACACATCACAGATCAGGGATACATGGAAGCATGGACGGTCCTTGCAGACTGCCAGGCTGTACTCTGCCATCTTGCAGTTTAATACCTTCAGGGAATCATTAAAATCCGCTGCAATGGCATCCTTCGGGCAGACAGCCAGACACCGTCCGCAGCCTACACATTTGTCATGGTCAATGGTGGCTTTCCGGTCTTTGATCACAGGAGCGCCATGAGCACAGATCCGTCCGCAGGCACCGCAGCCCACACACAGGGACTGGTCAACACTTGGTTTTCCATCACAGTGCTGCTCCATCTTACCAGCTCTGGAGCCGGAGCCCATGCCGATATTTTTGATGGTGCCGCCAAATCCGGTCATCTCGTGGCCCTTAAAATGGGTCAGGGAAATCAATACGTCAGCATCCATAATGGCATGACCGATCTTCGCCTCTTTTACATATTCGCCATTCAATGGGACTAAGGTTTCGTCGGTTCCCTTTAATCCATCAGCGATCAGCACATGGCAGCCGGTCTGCAGCGGAGAAAATCCATTGACATAAGCAGTGTCTAAATGATCCAGGGCATTCTTACGGCTTCCTACATACAAGGTGTTGCAGTCTGTTAAAAATGGCTTTCCGCCTAATTCTTTTACATAATCTGCTACGACCTTTGCATAGTTTGGCCGAAGGAACGCAAGGTTGCCGTACTCACCAAAATGAATCTTGATAGCCGCGTATTTGTCTGTAAAATCGATCTGCTCAAATCCGGCTGTTTTCATCAGGCGATGCAGCTTCTGAAGCAGATTTTCGTGTTCCGTTGCTTTAAAGGTTGTAAAATACACTTTTGACTGTTCCATATGACTCCTCCTGTTTCAATTATCGCTAACCATTTGTTAACAATCTGCGATAGATTTTAGTTCTCGTTCATCTTCGCCAGCTTTGCAGCCTGGTCAGCTGCGATGCAGGCATCAATGATCTCCTGGATATCGCCGTTCATGATCTTGTCTAACTTATACAGGGTCAGGCCGATCCGGTGATCTGTCACACGTCCCTGTGGGAAGTTGTAGGTACGGATCTTCTCAGAACGGTCTCCGGTACCGATCTGGCTTCTTCTCTCCTCAGCCTCGGAATTCTGTCTTCTCTCCAACTCCATGTCATATAACTTGGAACGCAGAAGGCGGAATGCTTTCTCCTTGTTCTGTAACTGGGATTTCTCAGTCTGGCTGTAGATCACAATGCCAGTCGGGATATGGGTCAGACGGACTGCGGAGTCGGTAGTATTGACACACTGTCCACCATTACCAGACGCACGCATAACATCGATACGGCAGTCTTTCATGTCGATCTGAACGTCCACGTCCTC
>CAKRWX010000247.1 GCA_934418055.1 uncultured Lachnospiraceae bacterium | reverse complement strand
AAAACAGAAATTCCGTAAAGGAATCCTTTCACACAAAGCAGCAAACACATGGATAAGAACCATAAGGAGGAAATACATGAGTGTAAAAAGAATTTATGTAGAAAAGAAAACTGATTTCGCAGTAAAGGCCCATGAACTAAAAGAGGAGATCGACAGCTATCTGGGGATCAAAACTGTGGGCGGTGTCCGTGTTCTGATCCGTTACGATATTGAAAATATTTCCGAAGAGACCTATCAGACGGCGCTGGGAACCATTTTTTCTGAGCCTCCGGTAGATACCTTATACGAAGAGAGCTTTCCAAAACAGGAGGGAGATCTGGTATTTTCCGTAGAATACCTTCCGGGACAGTTTGATCAGCGTGCGGATTCCGCAGAGCAGTGTGTCAAGCTGTTAAAAGAGGATGAGGAGCCGGTGATCCGTTCAGCAACCACCTATGTGATCTCAGGAACCTTAACAGAGGATGAGGCGAAGGCTATCAAGTCCTTCTGCATCAACCCGGTGGATTCCAGAGAGGCTTCTGTCCAGAAACCAGAGACCCTGGTGACGGTATTTGAAACTCCGGCTGATGTGAAGATTTTTGACGGCTTCTGCCAGTCCCAGGAGGCAGAACTGAAGACCTTATACGATTCTCTGAACCTGGCTATGACCTTCAAGGATTTCCAGTTTATCCAGAATTATTTTGCCACAGAGGAGAAGCGGGACCCGTCCATGACTGAGATCCGCGTGCTGGATACTTACTGGTCTGACCATTGCCGCCATACCACGTTCCAGACAGAATTAAAGGACGTTTCCTTTACCGAAGGCGCATACAAAGAACCGATCCAGGCTTCTTATGAACAGTATCTGGCTGACCGTGAGGTACTTTATAAAGGCAGAGATGACAAATTTGTCTGCCTGATGGATCTGGCTCTTCTGGCCATGAAGAAATTAAGAAAAGAAGGAAAACTGGAGGATTTAGAGGAGTCCGAGGAGATCAATGCCTGCAGCATCGTGGTTCCGGTGGAGATCGATGGTGTGAAGGAAGAGTGGCTGGTAAACTTTAAAAATGAGACCCACAACCATCCGACTGAGATCGAGCCATTTGGTGGCGCAGCAACCTGTCTGGGCGGTGCGATCCGTGATCCGCTTTCCGGACGTACCTATGTATACCAGGCGATGCGTGTGACCGGTGCGGCAGACCCGACCAAGCCATTAAATGAGACCCTTCACGGCAAACTGCCACAGAGAAAGATCGTGACCGGAGCAGCCAGCGGATACAGCTCCTATGGCAACCAGATCGGTCTGGCAACCGGTTATGTAAAAGAAATTTATCATCCAAATTATGCGGCAAAACGTATGGAGATCGGTGCGGTGATGGCAGCGGCTCCAAGAAAGAATGTAATCCGTGAGACTTCCGATCCTGGCGATCTGATCATTTTACTGGGCGGACGTACCGGACGTGACGGCTGCGGCGGAGCAACCGGTTCCTCCAAAGTCCATACAGAGGCTTCGATTGAGACCTGTGGCGCTGAGGTACAGAAAGGTAATGCCCCGACGGAACGGAAGCTGCAGAGACTGTTCCGCAGACCAGAGGTCAGCAAGCTGATCCGTAAATGTAACGATTTTGGTGCAGGTGGCGTATCCGTAGCCATTGGCGAGCTGGCAGCAGGACTGGAGATCGATCTGGATAAGGTTCCGAAGAAATATGCAGGACTGGACGGTACTGAGATCGCTATTTCCGAGTCCCAGGAGCGTATGGCGGTAGTCGTTGATCCGAAGGATGCAGAGGCGTTCTTAGGGTATGCGGCAGAGGAGAATTTAGAGGCAGTGACCGTTGCGGTGGTGACTGAGAATCCAAGACTGAAGATGAGCTGGAGAGGGAAGACGATCGTAGATATCAGCCGCGCATTCCTGGACACCAATGGCGCTCATCAGGAGGCCTCTGTCGTACTGCACACCCCGGAGAAGGACGGCAATCCGTTTGTGAAAAATGAAGATGTGGCCAATGTGAAGAAGAAATGGTTAAATCTTCTGTCCGGATTGAATGTATGTTCCCAGAAAGGTCTGGTGGAGATGTTTGACGGCTCTATCGGCGCAGGTTCTGTATATATGCCTTATGGCGGTAAATATCAGCTGACAGAAACCCAGTCCATGGTAGCGAAGCTTCCGGTGCTGAAGGGCAGGACCGATACCGTGACCATGATGAGCTACGGCTTTGATCCATATCTGTCCAGCTGGAGTCCATATCACGGTTCTGTTTACGCAGTGGTTTCTTCTGTGGCGAAGATCGTGGCAGCAGGCGGTGATTTTAAGAAGATCCGCTTTACCTTCCAGGAGTATTTCCAGAGAATGACCGATGATCCGTCCCGCTGGGGCCAGCCATTTGCGGCACTGCTTGGCGCTTACAATGCACAGCTTGGTTTCGGACTTCCATCCATCGGTGGAAAAGACAGTATGTCCGGTACCTTTAATGATGAGCATCACGGCGAGATCAACGTGCCTCCGACACTGGTTTCCTTTGCGGTGGATGTTGCGAGCGAGAAAGATATCATCACTCCGGAACTGAAAAAGGCAGGAAATAAGCTGGTAGTATTCCACATTGAGAAGGATTCCTATGATCTCCCGGTTTATGCACAGATCATGGACGGATATGAGAAGCTGCGCCAGGATATCCAGGCAGGCAGAGTGGTATCTGCATACGCAGTGGAAGGCCACGGTATGGCAGAGGCAGTCAGCAAGATGGCATTTGGTAATAAATTAGGCGTAAAGATCGAGCATAATGTAGATCCGAGAGACTTTTTCGCAGCTGCATGGGGCGATATCGTATGCGAGGTTCCGGCAGACCAGGTAGGAAATCTGGCAATTACTTACACAGTGATCGGTGAAGTGACTGGCGATGGCGTGTTCCATTATGGAAATACGGAGATCACCATGGATGAGGCTTTGGAGGCATGGACCAAGACCTTAGAGGACGTATTCCCAACTCAGTCCGGTGTGAAACAGACCCAGGTGACGGATCAGGTATATCAGGCGAAAGAGATTTATGTATGTAGACATAAGGTGGCAAAACCTCATGTATTTATCCCGGTATTCCCAGGAACCAACTGTGAGTACGACAGCACCCGTGCTTTTGAGCGTGCGGGAGCAGAGGTTTCCACCAGAGTATTCAAGAACTTAACGGCAGAAGATATCCGCCAGTCTGTAGAAGGCTTCAAGGAGGAGATCGCTAAGGCACAGATCGTCATGTTCCCGGGTGGCTTCTCTGCAGGTGATGAGCCAGAGGGCTCCGCAAAATTCTTCGCGACCGTATTCCGTAATGCAGTGATCAAGGAAGAGATCGAGAAGCTGTTAAATGAGAGAGATGGTCTGATGCTTGGTATCTGCAACGGTTTCCAGGCGCTGATCAAGCTGGGACTGGTTCCGGAAGGTAAGATCGTGGCACAGAAGTCCGATTCCCCGACACTGGCTATGAATACCATTGGACGCCATATTTCCAAGATGGTCTACACCAAGGTAGTCAGCAATAAGTCCCCATGGCTTCAGGGCGCAGAACTTGGCGGTGTTTACTGCAATCCGGCTTCTCACGGCGAGGGACGTTTTGTTGCCGATGAGAAATGGCTGAAAGAGTTATTTGCCAATGGACAGGTGGCAACCCAGTATGTAGATGAGTTTGGCAAGCCAACCATGGACGAGTTCTGGAATCCAAACGGCTCCTATATGGCGATCGAGGGTATCACAAGCCCGGACGGCAGAATCTTAGGTAAGATGGCTCATTCCGAGAGACGGGGTGACAGCGTTGCCATGAATATTTATGGTGAGCAGGATCTGAAGATCTTTGAGTCTGGTGTGAAATACTTCAAATAATGAATGGTGAAATAAAATGATGCAAAATCTGCTGTGGGTAATTCTGCAGCAGATTTTTTTGCCATAAAACCCGTTTGCCTATGACAAATTAACGCCCCGCTTTGAATCTTTTTCGTATTTATGGGTATTCTATTCTTGTATCAGAGGGGTAAAAAACTTTTGGCCCCAATATAAACCATATCAGGAGGGAATATTCATGACAAAACTGGATTGTAGTGTAAAAAACTGTGTTCACAACTCTGACAACTGCTGT
>CAKRWX010000246.1 GCA_934418055.1 uncultured Lachnospiraceae bacterium | reverse complement strand
GCTGCGGGTTAAGCGCTGTGGATGACGCCAGAAGAGTGGCCTGGAGTCTGGACATCCCTTACTATGTGATGAATTTCAGGGAAGAGTTTAAAAACCACGTGATCGATTATTTTGTGGACGAATATGTGAAAGGAAGAACACCGAATCCGTGTATCGCCTGCAATCGTTATGTGAAATGGGAGTCTCTGCTTCACCGGAGCTTAGATATCGGGGCGGAATACATCGCTACAGGTCATTATGCCCGTATTGAGAAGCTGCCAAACGGCAGATATGCTCTGAAAAAGTCTGTGACAGCGGCGAAGGATCAGACCTATGCCCTATATAATCTGACCCAGGATCAGCTTGCCCACACATTGATGCCGGTGGGAAGCTATACGAAGGATCAGATCCGTGAGATCGCGGAGAAAATCGGTATTCCGGTAGCTCATAAGCCGGACAGCCAGGAGATCTGTTTTATCCCGGATCATGATTATGCCAGGTATATCAGGGAAAATACAGACGCAGAACTGCCTCCGGGCAATTTTGTAGATCTGGATGGCAATATATTAGGGAAACATCTGGGGATCACCCATTATACTGTAGGACAGAGAAAGGGCTTGAACCTTTCTATGGGGAAACCGGTGTTTGTGGTGGAGATCCGGCCAGAGACCAATGAAGTGGTGATCGGTGATTCCAAAGATGTATTTTCTGATCATTTGACCTGTGATCATTTAAACTGGATGTCCGTGGACGGACTTCATGGGGAGACGATGAAGGTAACCGCCAAGATCCGTTACAGCCATAAGGGTGCGCCATGTGAGATCCGTGAGATCGGACCGGATCTGGTGGAAGTGCAGTTTGAGGAGCCTCAGAGGGCTATTACCCCCGGACAGGCGGTTGTATTCTATGATGGAGATTATGTTGTGGGAGGAGGCGTGATCCGATGAGAAAATTATGGATTGGCGCAGCAATGGCGGCGCTTCTGGTAACAAGCTGCCAGGCCGGAACTTTTCATGGTGCCGATGGTACAAAAAATCAGGCAGTCGTCCGTGAAAGCGGAGCAGGAGATACCGCTGCGTCTGGAAATCATGTAAACAGCGCTGATGCAGCAGATCAGGTTTCCCGTAGCAGCAGACCGATTGTGATCACTTCTGAGCCTGCTGTTTCCATGACCAATACAGATGATACGGTGACGGTAACAGGCAGTCAGGTCAATATCCGTTCCTCCGCTACAACGGCATCCCAGAGCTTAGGAACTGTCAGCCAGGGCGAGACGTTAAAACGGACTGGCAAAGGGGATTCCTGGAGCCGGGTTGTCTATAATGGGAAAGAGGCTTATATTTCCAATCGCTATATTACGGTAAAAGCAGCAGGACAGAGCAGCCAGGCGGCGGACCAGCAGAATGGTAATCAGTCAGCAGCGAGCCAGGATTCTAAGTCCGGCGGGCCAGGTGAAGCTACCCAGAATAGCAGTTCGGGCAATCAGGCGTCTTCTGAGACTGTGGCATTTAATACCTCCTGGAAATATGCGGAATTTTCTAAGATTTCTTCTGGCACAGCCACCTTATACCGTTCCACAGCAGCTGCTAAGAAGAATCATGTGGTCTGTGTCAATGCCGGACACGGCACCAGGGGTGGTTCCAGCGTGAAAACCCAGTGCCATCCAGATGGAACGGCCAAAGTGACAGGCGGAACCACCAGCGCCGGGGCAACCAGCGCAGTGGCAGTTTCTTCTGGTATGACATTTGCAGACGGAACACCGGAGTCCCAGGTGACCTTAGCCATGGCGAAGAAGCTGAAGGAGAAGCTTCTGGCGGCAGGCTATGATGTGCTGATGATCAGGGAAAGTGATGACGTGCAGTTGGATAATATCGCCCGTACCGTCATGGCCAACAATATGGCGGACTGCCACATTGCCCTTCACTGGGATTCTACGGAAAAGGATAAGGGCGCATTTTATATGAGTGTTCCGAATGTGGCCTCTTACCGCAGCATGGAGCCGGTGGCTTCCAACTGGCAGAAGCACAATGCTCTGGGTGAGAGTCTGGTGGCAGGTCTTAAAAATGCCGGGGTGAAGATCTTTTCTTCCGGAGCCATGGAGATGGATCTGACCCAGACGTCATTTTCCACGATCCCATCCATCGACATTGAGCTGGGCGATAAGACGTCTGATCATTCTGACGCCGCTTTAAATAAGCTGGCAGATGGACTGTTAGATGGCGTAAATCGATATTTTAATTAAAAAATAGCATCAACTACTGGTCAAAACATGATTTTTCGTGTATACTACAGTGGTTGATGCTTTTGGTATCGCTGATATGGAGATATAGCGAAGTGGCCATAACGCGGCGCACTCGAAATGCGTTTGTCGGTTCATCCCGGCACAAGGGTTCGAATCCCTTTATCTCCGCTTTCAATCAAGAAGAGACTACTGCAGAATTTGACGAAACAGATTCTGAAGCGGCCTCTTTTTACGTTAGAGGATCACCTGTCCGATACTTTTATAGGTTTTCTCTTATGGATTCAATAGGGCAATATATATTTGTGTTTTTTTGCCGGTTCGGGATATAATTTAAGAAAAGTGTAAAACGGGGGAAAACCTTTGTTAAAGAAAATTCGGAAAAAGAAATGGAAGAGAAGCGAGAAATTTCTCCTTCTGGCGGCAATGCCGCTGTATTTTATTCTGGTGGGGCTGCTGGTGCAGCCGGTTTCTACGATCTTACCCGGATTATGGAGCATTATCCGGGAGCCGGATGTGCTGATCACAGATTATTTTGTGGTGGGCGGTATCGGTGCGGCGTTTATTAATGCCGGGATCTTAACGTTATTGTGTCTGTTTATTGTATATAAATTGGGACTGGATGTGGACGGTCATACGGTCACATCTACGTTTCTGATGTTTGGTTTTTCGTTATTTGGTAAAAATCTGTTGAATATCTGGATGATCCTTTTAGGTGTCTGGATTTATGCGAAGTATCATAAGACTGCTCCGTCCAGATATATCTATATTGCGCTCTATGGAACCAGTTTATCTCCCATCATCACCCAGATGATGCAGATTGAGACGATGCCGGTTCTGTTAAGGGTATTTCTTTCTATGTCTCTTGGTATTTTGATCGGCTTCGTGCTTCCTCCACTGGCAACTCATGCCCATTATGCCCATCAGGGTTATTCCCTGTATAATGTGGGATTTGCGGGGGGAATTATCGCGACGGTGATCGTGTCCGTGTTAAAATCCTTTGGTATTACTGTTGAAGCCAGACAGATCTGGTATACCGGCGGCAATCAGCTGTTCGCTCTCCTGTTATCCGGGCTGTTTCTGGGAATGATCGCGGCAGGTCTGCTGGCCGGAGGCAGGGAGGTTCTTGCAGGATATCGACGGATTCTGAAAACTCCGGGAATCGGTGGAACGGATTATCTGAGGGACGAAGGCGGCGCGGTGATCCTGTTTAATATGGGAATCAATGGCATGGTTGCAACTGCATTTCTGGTACTGGTAGGTGGAGATTTGAACGGCCCCACCATCGGCGGAATCATGACCATCGTTGGTTTCAGTGCTACTGGAAAGCATCTTCGCAATATCCTGCCGGTCATGGGCGGCGTCTGCCTGGCCGGAATGACAAAACACTGGGAGCTTACCGATCCATCGGCGACACTGGCCCTGTTATTTTCCACAACTCTGGCGCCGATTGCCGGAGAATTTGGAGTGATGGCAGGGCTGATCGCCGGATTCCTGCATTCATCCGTGGCTTTGAACGTTGGAATTGTTTATGGGGGAATGAACCTTTATAACAATGGATTTGCGGGTGGTCTGGTGGCGATCTTCATGGTTCCGGTGGTACAATCCTACCGTTCACGGAAAGCAAGGGCGAGAGGCGGTCTGTCCTTGTAGAAAAATGGTTCTGTTGAAATACAGATTTTACCAGATTTTGACAAAGATTTAACCGATACTTTAAACTTCTTGTCAAATGATAAAGATCTATGCTATAGTTAAATTATATGCGGTTTGTAATACTGTATCGTATGGATATCACACAATATACAAAGGGGTATATGTAGGAGGAAATCATGGCAATTAATGATGTGTCGAATGTCTTTGGTTTTTTGGGTGGCCTTGGAA
>CAKRWX010000245.1 GCA_934418055.1 uncultured Lachnospiraceae bacterium | reverse complement strand
TCTCGCCAGCAGTTCCCACGCCACCAACTGTCGATATATCTATATTGTCCTCAGCAGTTATGGTAAAATCGGTACCTCTTTTAAGCGTATACTCTGGCGCTGCTGCTGTTCCTGTTTCATCCTTAAGCCCCTTATCCACAAGCTTATCATCCCAAGCTGTCGGGATAACCGGCTTCCCTGTGTAGTAGGCGGTAACAAGGGTATTTTCATCATTGCTAAAGGTAACCTCACTTAAAGCTCTGGGCGTAATCTTTGCCGTAAGCTTCTCTGAAACCTTCGTCGTGTCGCAGTCTTTATTTGTTACCCGGATATAGAAGGGATATTCTCCGGCATCGGTAATCATATACGGACTTTCCACATCGCCAGCTTGACCATATTCTATTACTGTTTTCCAGGTCTGCTGATTATCCGTACTGTATTCAACTTTCGTAGGATTCTCCCAGTCAACGCCAAACCATTCCTCTGACGCTGTCCTGTCACATAAAGGAATGTATTCACCCTCTGTCAACTGAGTAAACTGTCCTATGTCATAAGGGTCCGGCTTAAACAGAATTGCTTTATAGTTGTTATCCCACGCCTTATGCGTTTTTCCAGTATAGGGTATCTCCTGGTCGGCTCCGCATACCCCGAAGTCGCCAAAGTTCATCTCTCCTTCGCCAATCGTAAAGTATATGGTAAGAGAACCGATATAAGACCGTCCAGTGCCGGTAATCGTTACCTGCGGCGCTGCTTCCTTATCAAATCCGGCATCGTCCGGTTTCAGAGAATACGGCTCTACATTATTTTTATAGACCACTGTATAATCCGCATCACTATTCGAAGGTCTATCACCGCCGAAGCCAAGTGTGCCATAACCTCCTCCATAGTTTGGTTTTGTAAGCTCCTGCACATTGCCACTCACAGGTTTCCATGTGATTTTTGACAATATCTGTGGATAGCTGTCGTAGGTACGACCTTCCAGACCTTCGATATGAAGGTAGCCTTTTTTATAGGCTTTTGCAAGGTCAGTCCTTTTGCAGTTGCTGCAATAGCCATAGTCATCCTTCGTATGTGCCTTAAGGGTTACCTTGGAAGACGGCATCGTGAAGGAAAGGTCTGTCGTATCTATCGTTACTGCATTGCCGCCATAAGGCACATAAGAGCAGACTTCGCCCGTGACCTTAATTTTCTGGTCCGTCGTACCTCCATTGCTGTACAGTCCGTAGGTTGCACCGTCCCTCTGCGTGACATTTGTGTCATTTTCTTCGTCTGTGGGCAGAGCGATACCACCCAGCTCTATCGGAAACCATACCTTAAATTTCTTGGTTCCTCCCTCTATTCTGCCGGAAATATCAGCAGTGTCATGATTGCAGTAGATGCTGGCATCCAGATTACTTTCATCTCCCGTAAACGTATCAGGTATTTCTGCGCCTTCCTCTATAACTATCTCCGCCTTGCCAGAAGGAACCGCTACATCCCATAGTCCAGCTACGCCCTCGCCCAGCCGCAGTACAGCGGCATCCTGCGTCTGTGTACCATGAAAGCTTATGTTTCCGACCACGTTTATATTTTCTATGGTAACATCCTGCTCCCCCGTCTTAAACAGGTAGTTTACCTTACCCGTCAAGCTATGTGGCGCATTACCCTCTGAGCGCAGCGTTATCTCAGCTGGGAGATACTTTTTATTAGCCAACACATGACCCCTGGCAGCTTCTGCATCCTTCAGCAGCAGAATTTCCAGCTTCTTCCACGTCGCATATTCCTGCTGATTGTTCAAATTCGAGTTCGTAGCTTCCAGACTACTCATAGCAGCATCCCATGTCAGAAAGTACTTTGTTTTTGTCCCACCGTCATTTTTCTCTATCTGAAACTTTACAACAGCCAAAGATGCATCCTCCGGTGTATCAGCGGGAAGTACCTTTACATTGTTCAGCGTTTTTTCCGTTCTGCTTATATCGGTCTTAATACCAGCTGAATAAAAGGCATAACCATCTGCCAGTGTATCCTCGATAGCATAGCGCTGTTCTTCATCAAGCAAATCTTCATCGCTTCCAAAAAAAGCACCCAGAGTAATTATCTTATACTCACCACCCGAAAGCGTTACTTCTGCACGCAGCTTTTTACTGTGGTCTATCTGCAAAGTCTCTATCTTTGTATCAGCTCCGGATACGCTAAGAGCCGCACCGCCGTATACTAAAACCTCTCTTCCCTTATACTCACCTCCGGTAATTGTACAGGAAATGCCTGTATTGTCGCTATTAGTTTTTCCAATATAAATACTTTTGCTGTAATGACCGCCTTTTAATTCTCCAGTCGCACCGCCGGAAAATTGCAAGCTCCGCTCATAATTACCATTCTCTACCGTAAGCTTTGCTTTGTTCTGAATAGAAATTTGGGCGCTCAGTGTTCCATTCTGCCCAGTGCTTGCGTCTTTAAAGACTGCCTCCACACCTTCGCCAGTGATATAAAGACCATTTCCTATAACGGTACAGCCATTGAGGTCCATACAAAAGCTGACCTTTTTTGTGTTCCCATCTATTTTCCACTCGCTTCCTGACTCAGAAATATTTTTCAGGATTTTCAACGTAATTTCAAGGTCTGTATCAGCAGCTACTGCATCCTTAATTGCAGCTATTGCTTTTGTAAGCGTTGCATAACGTGTTGTATTCCCACCTACCGTAACTTCCGCAACACCTTCTTCTACCGTAAAGGCCGCCTTTTTAGAGGTCGCCGTATATTCACCGCAGGTCGCTACACAGTAGTATTGATAGGTGCCTGCCGAAAGTCCCGTAGGAATCCTGTAGGCCGCAGTTTTTGCACCCTGCCCCGTTTGTTCTACTTTGGTCGTTGTTCCATTTATTGTTTTATCAGCATACCACTGGTAGGAGATACTGCCACTGCCAGATACCGCTTTTACGGTTAGCACAGGTGCCTCGGCAGCGGTATAGTTTTCCATCACAGTTTCCGCTCCACTTGAAATCGTAGGATGCGTTGCGAAATAGAGCGGACTTTTAACAGCCGTTACCTTTCTCCCTTCGTCTGTCCACCTGGCTGTTAGGTCTGCATAGGTACCATCATCATACCGTAAGGTATAGCCGACCTTCAGAAGGTCCTGCAGGGTTTTCTTAGAATTATTAACTTCAATCGCATTTTTTGAGGCAGAGGCAAAGGTTCCCCCTGCAATCTGGCTGTTGTCGGGCAGACAAAGACGTCCCTTAAAGGTTCCACCCTCGATGCCTACGGCTACCTTACCATAGCCGGTACTCATTATAGTACCTTTGCCATCATCCGCCGTTAAAGTAGCGCCTTCCTTAATTGTAATCTTAACGCTGCCTTTTTTAACATAGCTTCCAAAGCCGACGCAGCGACCCCCACTGTTCTTATTTTCAATAACTGCGCCATTACCAATGGTACAGTCGGAGCAGCTGTCCGTAAACATAATGGTGCCATAGTCAGACCAAACATTTCCGGTTACCTTCGTATTGGTAATTGTACAGGCTTTACCCTTAACAATAGTAATGATACCTACCTGACCACCACTACTTCCACTAATACTTGCATTGTCAATGGTACAGGTCACACCTCCCCACATCGCAACTGTGGGACCGGTTCCAGCATTTTCGATTGTGACATGCTTAATTGTCAGCATTGAATCCCTATCTGCAGTTACCAGTCCCTCTCCTTTGACTTTGTTTCTATAGTTACAGCTGCCTGTAATTGTTCCCTTATTCGAGTCGGATGAGGTAATTGTTATATTTACACTTTTAATAAAATATAAACGCGCACCCGCAGCCAGTGTCAATGTATGGCCATCCAAATCCAGCTCTATCTCTCTTGCCAAATCTGTATCAATAGTAAGCTCCTTTGTTATGGAGGTATCATCATTCAACAGTTTAATGGAAACTTTTTGCAGATTTGCACTTCCATGCTCGCCAATCCATGTTGCAAGATCCTGCGCGATATAGGGGCCTTTCTTCGTTCCATCAGCATTCATTTCTGTTACTTCAATCGTTCCATCAGCCAGCAGTGCAATCCCATATTCGCCTACGAGCACATAGATGGTCGGAAGCTCCACGTCTTTACCCAATACGAGCTGGTTGCCGTCGCCATCCTCATCCGGCAGTACCGGCGTATAGGCATAGCAGAAGCCGTT
>CAKRWX010000244.1 GCA_934418055.1 uncultured Lachnospiraceae bacterium | reverse complement strand
GCCTCCGGCCAGTGGATCACCTGCTCATGAAGCTTCGCCGCCATCCTGCCGATCTCACGGAAATCTTCCAGGGCGCAGACATCATGCTTTGGGTCCGGCGCATGGCCGGGTAAAAACTCAAATATCACGCAAGCGAAATGATTGCACGGCTGCCAGGCAACCACAGTCACCCCATCCCCTCGCCGATTTCTCACCGGCCTCGCCACCGGGATCACCTGCTCTTCCCAGATCTTCTCCACCCACTTAATCTCGCTCTCCAACTCCTCCAGCGTGTGATATCCAGGTCTTGCCACCCGCATCACCCGTTTTCTCACACCACCAGCCGAATTTTCTCCGGTCAAAGCACACTCAGCAGTCCAATCACCACTCCTATTCTCCGGCTCCGTCACCAGAAACGTGGCGTTCTCCGAACAATGGAGCAGTTCAAACTTCCACTGCTCCATCCCATATTCTCCGAGTGCAGCTTTTCCCGCCGCCTCAAACCGTCCGATCTCCTGGAAATTCATGATTTTTCTTCCTCACGGATCTTTCCATAACAATAGCTGATGATGTCCTTTCTGGTAATGATCCCGATAAAATTCTTCTGGTCATCCACCACCGGCACAAAGTTCTGGTTCAGCGCCTTGTCGATCAAGTCCTCCATGGTGGCGTTGACATACACTGGACGGTTGTCGGACCTTCTCTTAATGGCTGACACAGAAATATGCTCCGAATCCCGCAAGCTCAAATCATACTGGTTCTTGATGCCCCACAGCATATCTCCTTCCGTAATGGTTCCAATATATTTACCAGATCGGCTGATCACCGGGACTGCGGAATACTTGTGATACTCCATCTTCTCCAGGGCCTGTCTCAATGTCTCATCATCGTAAAGAAACGCAACTTCACTTTTGGGGGTCAAAAAAAATAAAATATTCATCTTTTGCTCCTTTATGTACTTAATAAAAACTGTATCAGATAATTCTTCACATATCACCTGACTATATGAAATATTATACAAAAGAACTCTGTCTTTCCTGTGAACAATTTATTAGATTTTTATTAAAAACACCAGAATTCTCCAAAAAACACCGAAAAATCTCCCCCAGCGCGCCTTCCCGCCCCAAGAGAGATTCCCCGCAATGTTTCAACTTCCGTCCCAGCGCCTACTGAAAATACCCCACCGGGTCCACAGCCTTCCCATCGTGCATCAGCTTAAAATACACATTGCTGCCTTCCACGCTGTAATATTTTGTCGGCTCTGCCACGTAGCCTAAGATCTGTCCGGCTTCCAGGTACTCATTTTCCATGACCTGGATGTCCTTTAACTGGCCGCAGGTGGCCACATAATCATTTCCCAGATCCAGCACCACGTAATTGCCCAGTTCTTCATCAGAAGAAACCGAGATCACCCGGGCCGGGGCTGGCGTCTCCACCTGGTCGCTGACATTAGCCTGGATCACGATTCCCGGATTGCACTGATACTGGTCCAGGGTCGGGAAATAGGTGGTGGTGTCCATGCTGTAATCCAGCAAGATATTGCCCCGCACCGGCCACTGCATGGTGCTGGCGTCAGAAAAATCCAGTACCAGCGGGGTTGCGGCGTCTTTACCGGTTCCGGCTGCCACATATGGATCCTCAGACCCCTTTGTCTGGGCATCCTTACGGCTATTCTGGACCGCCTGACTGCCCTCTGTCCCACCGGCTTTCTCACCCGCTCCCACAGTCTGCTCCACGATCTCGATCATGGGCTCCTTCTCTTCCTGTGTCTCCTCCGCCATCAATTTTCCGGGTTCTTCCATCTGCATATACGGATTCTCCCCTGGCGTATTTCCTCTCTGGATCGTAATGGCGCCTGCCGCGGCAACAATAGTCAGCAGGCCAAGTACCAGCATTACAAGAAATAATTTGTCCTGAAATAACTGATTGAATTTATCTTTCACCCTTATCACCTCGGTAATATTGTTACCCGGTGACAAAAACTTATACACGGTCTAACGAAATAACTTCTACATTTTTAAAATAATAACCAAGAATCGCCTCCGCCCCATAACCTTCCTCCGCCAGTTTTTCTGCCCCATATTGGCTTAAGCCCATCCCATGTCCCACTCCATGGCACACTGCTTCCACCCGCCCGCCTTCCAGGTGGGAAATGGTAAATGCGGGGCTTGGCAGCTGCAGCAGCTCCATTGCTTCATCCCCCGTATACACCTGTCCACCGATCTGGATCTCCTTCACATACCCGGCCTCATCCCGGCTGATCATCTGAATCTCCCCATAAGTCTCCTCCTTCCACTCCCGGACCGTTTCGTACCCTTCCGCCTCCATATCCTGTTTGCTGTCCACAGACACCAGGTACGGCTCTTCTCCCGTTCTGGTCACTCCGGCACTGATCTTGTGGAAAAATGGTTCCACTGGTACTCCCTCATACGTTAATATCTGCCCCGCGGTTTCTTCTACCGCCTGCTTCACCCGCTCATAAGCGACGGCAAATCCATCCTTTCCCCATGTTTCCTCCAGCTGGCTCTGCCGATCCAGGGAAATTCCCAGTTCGCTCCGACTCACCCTTCCATCCCGATCCATTTTTTTATACAGAAAAGTTCTCCCCAGAACTGCCTGAGCTTTTAACGCTTCCATCTCACACTGGGGATCCATCTGGCATACGACCACGCCGATCAAATACGTCTCTCCATCCACATAATGCTTCTCTTCCTTATCTAAATACACCCGCCCCCAGGACTTATGAAGCTCCGCCGAGGCTGCGGTTTCGCCACCATCCGAACTATGAAAAAGCTTTAGCCTCTGGCTGTCTGAAACCGTTTCACTCCATGTTCCATTCCAGTCCCCGCCCCAGAACAAAGTCATGAGATACGGGATCAGAAGGGCCGGACCGATCCATTTCCAGATCACACGAAGATACAAAAAATCCCCTCCTTTCACCCTAGTGTATGAAAGGAAGGGATCTTCTTATACATGTTGGCGGCCTGTCCGTTCACAGCCTGCCAGTCTATCTTTTCTTGTCGTCGGCGCAAATAAGCGCACCTACCTCCTGAACAGTTACCTGTCAGCGCAATTCAAATTTACTGCACATCTACCGTGATCTTATCCAGATGCCAGATATCATCCACATATTCCTGAATCGTACGGTCAGAAGTGAACTTACCGGAGCAGGCCACATTTAACATCGCTGCCCTGGTCCACCATGCCCGGTCTCTGTAAGCCTTGTCGATCTTCTCCTGAGCCTCTGCATAGGAACGGAAATCCTTCAGAATGAAGTAAGTATCTGCCCGGTCGCTGGAATTAGTGTTCAACAGGGAATCATAGATCTCGCGGAAGAGCTCTGGATTCTTTGGAGAATAATAACCATTCACCAGCTGCATCAGTACCCGGCGGATCTCTGGATCATTGTTAAAGATGTCCATTGGATAATAACCGCCGTTCTGCTCGTAGTTGATAACCTCCTGGGCAGACATACCGAAGATAAATGCGTTCTCCGCGCCAACCTCCTCGACGATCTCCACGTTAGCGCCGTCCATGGTACCCAGCGTCAGGGCACCGTTTAACATGAACTTCATGTTGCCGGTACCGGAAGCCTCTTTACTAGCCGTAGAGATCTGCTCGCTGACATCTGCTGCCGCGAAAATGATCTCCGCGTTGGACACACGGTAATCCTCGATAAATACCACTTTCAGCTTGCCCTGGATCTCCGGATCGTTGTTGACCACATCAGCCACAGAATTGATCAGCTTGATGGTCAGCTTCGCACGACGGTAGCCTGCTGCTGCTTTCGCGCCGAAGATAAAGGTTCTCGGAATCATATCCAGATTTGGATTGTCCTTTAATTTATTGTACAGATACATCACATGAAGAATGTTCATCAGCTGGCGCTTATACTCATGGAGACGTTTTACCTGTACATCGAAGATGGAATTTGGATCTACATCGATGCCGTTGTGCTCCTTGATGTATTTGGCCAGGCGTACCTTGTTCTGGTACTTGATCTCCTGGAATTCCTTCTGTGCTTTCTCATCATCCACCCATTTCTTTAAGCCTGCGATCTGTGGAAGATCTGTGATCCACGCATCTGTGCCGATCTTCTCAGTTACCCAGGAAGCCAGCAGTGGGTTTGCATGAAGCAGGAATCTTCTCTGGGTGATACCGTTCGTCT
>CAKRWX010000243.1 GCA_934418055.1 uncultured Lachnospiraceae bacterium | reverse complement strand
GCCGTCGGCACTCCGCATGAATATGGCGGGATATTTCCCAGATGGGGCAGATGAGACTGATGCCATGAATTCTTATGCAGGTAAGGCATTTACGAAGCTTTCAGAAAAGGATGCCAGCTGGATCAAGGAAATCTATGGAATCTCCAAAAGAACGCCGGCAGAGGTAGGAGCGTCAATTGGAAAAAATCTGGATCAGGCGAATTCCACAGATTACTGGAAAGATGTAGTGACCACATTTGTGGATGGTGATGGAACACCGATCAGCGGCTATTCCAATGCCAAGCAGATTTTGTCATTAGCCAGTGTCTATGCATTTTATCAGAGTCCAGAGGATGGACAGGCCTTTTTGGATCATGCAGATGCCTTATGGAAGGTTTCACACAGCTATAAGATATCGGTCAGTGATCTCTATTACTGTGACGGCAGCTGTGTGGAAAATGGAAGCCGCGGCCTTCCTGGACTGGAGATGGAAGAGGATCAGACAGAAGAGACTGGACTTACTGAAACAGATACGGTTCCCGAAGAAACCACCACGGTATCCAGAGAAGAACTGGAGTCCAAGATGGAAGAGGAATCCATGCCAGATCTGTTGGAAAGCGCCAATCCGCTGGAAGCGGCTAAAATGTATGAGATCCTTTATGTGACAGAACCAGAGGAAAGTAATACAGAGAGCAAAGAAAGTTCAGAAGCTGCATCTACAGAAAAAACAGCAGCAGAAAACGGCAGCCAGGAAAATTTACAGAACAGTGATGAGGCCCAGAGCAGTGTCAAAGAGACCAGAGTTGTAAAAGCAGCCCAGAGCAAGCCTCAATGTCCTGGTCATGTAGATCTTCATATTACCGTATATATTACGGGCTATGATGAAAATAATAATTTATTTGCTGTTGATCCTATTGGAGGCAAAGAAGAGAACCTGAACGAAAACTGGGCTGGATGGGATAAATTCCGTCAGCTTTGTGCAATCCGCCTGGAGCAGCAGGACTGGTATGAGGAATATGGTCTGACCGTTTCCACCAGCATGTATGTGAAAAATCCACTTTCTTCATCGGAGATCAAGCGTTATCTGTCCCTGCTTCCATCAGATACTTCGGAAAAGAGAAGAAAAGTTGTGGAAGAAGCCTTAAAATCTGTTGGCTGTATTCCATATTACTGGGGTGGAAAACCATCAACATCCGGTTTGGACGGCAATCATTTCGGAACCATGGTTTCACCGGATAAAAATGGAAGAAACTTAAGAGGACTGGATTGCTCCGGCTGGGTCAGCTGGGTGTACTGGACAGCGCTGGGACAGCATCTGCAGTACGAAAGCACCAGCGGATTGATCTCTCTTGGAAATGCAGTGAAGCGGCAGGACCTAAAACCAGGAGATATTATTTTAAGAACCGGGGATGACAGTCATGTATTTCTGTTCCTGGCATGGACGGATAGCAGTAAACGCAGCATGTATCTGATCCACGAAACTGGAAATTCAACGAATAATGTCATGGTAGGAACGTATAACATTGACTGGCCATTTTATCGGAATTTGTTAGGAGAGGAGTAAAAAATGGAATATGAAGACGAGCTGGACCGGATGCGCAATCGAAAGCGCAGACCGGCAGTAAGGCAGACAGAAATCAAAAAACAGACAGTTTCCAGACGGTACGCAGAGCCGGAAAAACGTCAAGGCACGCGGAAACGCCAGGAAATGCGTCTGGAATATGAAGATTTTTCCGATGGAAGGCAGGCGGACCGGTCGCGGAAGACAGGCAATTCAAAAACAGCAGGCGGTTCCTATATGTCTGGAAGCTCAAAGACAGCAGGCAGAGGAAAACAGGGAAATGGTCAGTCAAAGGTGCATCAGATGGCAGCCCAGAACCGGAAGACGAGAGCCCAGAAAAAAAAGAGAAAGCAGAAAGCAGTTGCAGGGATTTTATTGATTGCGGTGCTGGTGATCGGTCTGGCTCTATTTTTTATGAAGAAGAAAGATGATGGTTACTGGACGGTTGCTGTTTTCGGTGTGGACTCCCGTGATGGAAATTTGGAAAAGGATACGCATTCCGATGTAGAGATGATCTGCGTGGTAGATAAAAAAACAGGTGAGATCCGGATATCCTCTGTGTTCCGGGATACCTACATGCAGGTCAGCGCAGAAGGAAAATACCATAAGATCAATCAGGCGTATTTTGATGGCGGACATAAACAGGCGGTGGACGCTCTGGAACGGAACCTGGATCTTCAGATTGATGATTATGCCACCTTTAACTGGAAAGCAGTGGCAGATGCCATTACCATTCTTGGCGGCATTGATATTGATATTTCTGACAGTGAATTTGGATATATTAATGGATTTATCACGGAAACGGTTAATTCCACAGGCTTAGGCTCTCATCAGCTGGAACATGCGGGTACGAATCATCTGGATGGCGTCCAGGCAGTGGCTTATGCAAGGCTGAGGCTGATGGATACGGATTATAATCGTACTGCCAGACAGCGCCTGGTATTGTCGCTTGCTATGGAAAAAGCAAAACAGGCAGATCCAAAGACCCTGATTACGGTGGTCAATGCTGTTATGCCGGAGATTTCCACCAGCATCGGTGTCAGTGATGTGCTTGCCATGGCCAAAGGAATCAGTAAATACCATATGGGAGAGACAACTGGATTTCCGTTTTCGAGAACGGAGAAAAACATTGGTAAGAAGGATTGCGTGATCCCGCTGACATTGGAGAGCAATGTGGTTCAGCTTCATCAGTTTTTGTATCCAGAAGAACCATATTCTCCTTCAGCAGCCGTGAAGAAGATCAGTGCGAAGATCGCATCTGATAGTGGACTGGGAGAAGTGGCGGAAAATGCGCCGGAGGCCAAGGTGGGAAATAACGGGGGAACTGCGGCAAAAGCTCCAGAACCACAGCCGCAGCCACAGGCTCCGGTAGATGTGACAGAGACAGCAGCAGAGGCGTCTGCGGAAAATGGGGAAACTGAGACTGCTGAAAGCGAAGAGAGCAGTACGGAAGAAGGTACAGAAGAGGAAACAGAAGAAAATATAAAAGAAAACGTGACAGAGAGTGAACGTGTGGAAGAAACGACCATTTCTCAAAAGCCTGGTCCAACCGAAGAAACGGAAAATCCGGGACCTGCAGGAACGGAGACCGATTCGGAACATGCATTCCCAACTCCTGGCGTTTAAAAGGAGAAGAGCATGAGTCAAAAGCAACCGTCATTATTGGAACGGATGCGGCAGGGGGAGAAACTGACTGCAGCCCAGCAGCTGGAACTGGTGGTGACCTTAAGTATTCCGGCTATTATGGCACAGATCACGTCCATTGTGATGCAGTACATCGATGCCTCGATGGTAGGAAGCCTGGGAGCGGACGCGTCGGCGTCCATCGGACTGGTGTCCAGCAGTACCTGGCTGTTTGGGGGAATCACAGGGGCAGTGGCATCTGGATTTTCCATACAGGCCGCCCATAAGATTGGAGCTGGAAGAGAGGACGAGGCCAGAAGCATCATGAGACAGTCCTTGCTGACGGGAATTTTCATTAGCTGCGCCCTTCTGATGCTGGGAGTCATGATCAGCGGTCCCCTTCCGGGATTGTTAGGCGGTGAAATGCAGATTCGCCGCGGAGCGACGGTTTATTTCCGGATTTTTGTATTGTTCCTTCCAATTTTGCAGATGAACCGTCTGGCGGGAAGCCTGCTTCAATGCAGCGGAGACATGAAAACGCCGGGAATGTTAAACATTCTGATGTGTATTCTGGATGTGTTATTTAATGCGGTGTTGATTTTCCCGTCCAGAACCGTAGATTTTATGGGATTCCACCTGTGGATTCCAGGCGCGGGACTTCAGGTGGCCGGTGCGGCGCTGGGAACCGCTTTATCAGAACTGGCAGTGGCCGGTCTGATGATGTGGGCCCTGTGTGTCCGTTCTTCCATGTTCCGGCTGAAAAAAGGAGAGGATTGGGGAATTAAGCGTGAATGTTTACAGAGAGCCCTGCGTCTCGGCGGCCCATTGGCGTTGGAAAATATCCTGATGTGCGGAGCCATGGTTGTAACCACCGCCATTGTGGCACCGTTGGGAACCATCGCAATTGCAGCGAATTCCTTCGCCGTTACAGCAGAGAGCTTATGTTATATGCCTGGATATGGTATTGCTGACGCGGCGGCAACCCTGGTGGGACAGAGCA
>CAKRWX010000242.1 GCA_934418055.1 uncultured Lachnospiraceae bacterium | reverse complement strand
CCACCCGCTTATTCTCCTCAAAGAAATGAAGGGCGCGAAGAACAGAACGGTCTCCTGCGTAAGCTCTCAATTCTGCCAGATGGTCGATCACATCCTGCTCTTTGATCTCGGCGCAGACCTCCTTGCCAAAGAACTGTGCTACTTTTTTCATCTCATTTGGAACGGAAGAATAGTCCGCGCTTAAATCCGCATGACCTTTTCCTGTATTCACAATGATCAGGCTGTGGTTCTGGGATGCAAAATCAAAATCGATCTTCTCCACCACCGGAGCCTGCGGTTCTAAGAAATCAATGGTGATCAGACCTCCTACCGCGCAAGCCATCTGGTCTAACAGTCCTGACGCCTTGTTCCAGTAATGATTCTCAGAATATTTACCAATGTGGGCATAAGCCACGGTATCCATTTTACCTTCATTAAAGAAGGTATTCAGCATGGAGCACAGAAGCATCTCAAAAGATGCGGAAGAGCTGACGCCAGCAGCACTGATCACGTTGCTGGTAACGTAAGCATCAAAGCCTCCCACTTCATAACCAGATTCCTCGAACCCTTTTAACAGTCCCTTCACCAG
Source organism: uncultured Lachnospiraceae bacterium (assembly GCA_934418055.1). Lineage (GTDB taxonomy): Bacteria > Bacillota > Clostridia > Lachnospirales > Lachnospiraceae > UBA3402. The sequence continues at coordinate 3,602 of CAKRWX010000242.1, read as the reverse complement.
ATCCACGGTTCCTGCCATCCGCTCGCTTGGCTCTAAATGGTTTAAATCAATGGTAAACGACTGGTTAAACGTCTCGCTGACGATATTGACAAAATTCGTATCATTCACCGCAGCCACACCAACACAATCTAAGTTGATGCTTCCGGCTAATACCTTTCCATGGTTGTGGTCAGTATGATTGCCGCTGATCTCGGTCCGTCCTGGAGAGCTGAATAAATACAGATCCTTCTCCCCAAATTCCTTCACGAATTTACCTACCAGATCCTCATAACGTTTCTGATTTTCCGCAACCGCAGCTTTCCCGTATAATTCACCCAATAATTTTTTAGCTTTTTCTGATTCCAGAAGCTTCAACGTATGTTCCTGATTCATGTTTTCTCCCTCTCCCCATATATAATTTTCTATGAAAGTATTGGCAGGCAGCTGACTTTCATTCTTCCCGTCGTATACAGGAAGTTCTTACCCTAAGTATAGCAAAACAACCTTGATTTAGAAATAGGATTTTCTTTTATTTTTTTATAAAAATCACCGGAACAGCCTGGTATATCCATCCGAAGAAGTACAGGGAATCCCTGTCACAGTCACCTGGTCTGGCGCTGCCTCTTCTCCGTCCAATTCTACCTTCAAAAGTTCTGTGCTGGGAATGCTGCTGCCGAACACAAAATTGCCCAAACTGTAAGCAATGGTCTTATCCTTATAAGCTTCCACCGGCTGCAGCACATGAGGATGAGAACCGACCACCAGATCTGCCCCGGCGTCAATATAAGCCTGTCCCATGCTTCTCTGGTAGCTCTCCGGTTCTGTGTTCCTCTCAATGCCCCAATGAACATAGATCACCAGATAATCACACTGCTCCCTGGCTTTTTTGATCTCTTCGATGGCCAGGGACGGGTCATAGGTGGAAAATACCCCCGGATGCCCGGCGCCTGCTGCCCAGCTTCCATCCATATAAACTCTCGATGTTCCGAGAAAGCCAATGGTGCGGCCTCCTGCCTCCATGGTCACCAGTTTCTTCGCCTCATCCAGATCTCTGCCGCCTCCCACATAGGCAATTCCCGCCTCGTTCAAGGTATCACAGCTATCTAAAAGTCCTTGTTGGCCGTAGTCCAGAATATGATTATTGGCCAGCGTCACCAGATCCACATCCATCTCCTTTAACGCCGATACCCACTTGGGCGATACCCTGAAATTAAACTGCTTATCCGCCACCTTCTCTCCCCGGTCTGTAAATGGGAACTCCTGGTTTACCATAAAGATATCCGCATCCGCAATCTCCTGACGGATTCCATCATCCAGTACACCGCTGATATCACCGGCCCGGTTGTAGGCGTTCTGAACATAATTAGAGAAATAGACGTCACCAGCAAATAGTAAAGTAACTGGCTGATAGAGGCTTGTCGGTTCTGCTTCTGTCTGGGCTTCTGCACCTGCCTGGGCTTCCACAGCCTCCGTTTCCTCCGCTGCAGCTGTCGTTACCTGTACCGGCCCGTTTTCTGTATTTCCTTCTGCTTTCGCCTTTAACTCCTGCTCCACTGTCTTCTCTGGATCTGCCATATTTACTCCTGCCACAGTTCCTGCCGTCTTTACCGCCGTCTGACCATACCGGTTTCCAGCCACCAGCATACTTCCACCCAAAACCGCCAGTGCCCCGATACCGATCACCAGCCCACCTATGATCCATGGTTTCTTCCCCATAATCCCTTTTCCTTTCTGCTTGATCTTAATGCTTCACGCAGCCATCATGAACTGCCAGAGCTGTCTGTTCTTTCCCTGTAACTGATTCAGCAGGTCTGCTATCATAACAGAAAAAGACCGCCTTGCCAATTTCGCAAAACAGTCTTTTCTCTTTTGTATCGTCTTGATCTCGTTCTTGATCCACCATTAGATTGCCAGCACGATGCCGCCATCCCCGGCATAAACCGTAGCCACTCCGGCTGTCTCAGTGATCACGATCTCCTTAAATGGAGCCAGCTTCAGCAATTCATCCCGAACCTGCTCAGCTCTTGCATGGTTATTGCAGTGAGCAATCACAGCGGTCTTTTCAGCGGTATCTCCCGCCTCTTTCACGGCAATGGCACACATCCTCGCCAGACCCTTATTGATACCTCTTGCCTGATCCAGCTTGATGATCACGCCTTTATCTGCACCCATGACCGGCTTGATGTTCAGCGTAGTGGCAAAAAATGCCTGAAGTCCGGTAAGACGGCCATTCTTCCGAAGAGCATCCAGAGTCTCCAGTACAAAATAAGTACGCATCTGCTCCTTGAGCTCTTCTACTTGTTTCACGATCTCTTCAAACGGAACTCCCTGCTCCTCTAATTCACGGATCAACAATGCCGCCCTTAATTCACCTGAAGACGCAGACCAGGAGTCCAGGATATGAATATTCTTATGTCCATACTCTTCTTCATACATCTGCAGTCCGACCATGGCGCTGTTATAGCTTCCGCTTAAATGACTGGACAGTGTGATCACAAAGATATCTTCCGCATCACAGGTAAATGCCTGCTTAAAGGTTTCAGGAGAAGGACATGCAGTCTTGGGACAGTTCGGACTTGCCTTCACCAGCTCCAGGAAACGCTTCTGGTCAAAGGTCTCATCATCCACAACCTGCACATCATCCACCTGCAATGTCAGCGGGATCATCTGGAAATGAGGGTCCTTTTTCAATTCCTCTGTCAGATCCAGACAGCTGTCACCGATAATTTTATATTTTAATGAATTACTCATAACATTCCCTCCAGTACTATCACTATGCCTTACTGAGCCTTTACTATCTATCTAACATAGTTTTCTTTACTACATATGATTATAGTAAGAGCCACAGGGAATGTCAATGATTTCTATATTATTTCCGTTCAGATTTCTATCTTATTTCAATTCAGAAAATTCCTACTTAGAAACATCAACCATCTCCATCATGATCTCATTGCTTCTCGCAATAAACTGGGTCATACGCTCTGGAGTCAGGCTGCCGTGGCTTAAGGAAGCCATATCGTAAAGCTGTCTGCAGATCTTCTCGGTCAGATCACCTTCCTCATGAGCCAGCACGTACTGAACCAGCTTGTTATTGGCATTCAGGACCAGAGTCTCACCAACACTGCCGAACATGGATGGATCCATACCATACATATTGTACATCTTCATCATATCCTGCATCCGGCGGTTCTCCTCGGAAACCGTGATCATGGAAGCCAGCTGCCCATCTTTCAATTTCTCTACCTTGATCTCCAGCTTGTCATTGGCCAGGGCCTTCTTGAAGGTATCGGTTAACTTCTGGGCATCTGCCTTAAAGGTCTCTGCGTCCTCTTCCTTCACTTCTTCCTTAAAGGTATCGGTCACGTCCGCATCAATACGCAGGAATTTCAATCCCTCATGCTTCTGCTCCAGCTGGCCGATAAATGGGCTGTCGATGCTGTGTCCCATATAAACAGCATCCAGACCTTCCTTGCGGAACATATTGATATACTGACTCTGCTCTTTCTCGTCAGTTACATAATAGATCACATTTTCATGCTTTTCTTTTGCGTTGTCCAGGCAGTCCTGAAGAGTCAGATATTTACCATCCAGATCCTTAAACAGGATGTAATCTTTCATCTTTT
>CAKRWX010000241.1 GCA_934418055.1 uncultured Lachnospiraceae bacterium | reverse complement strand
CCTCTACACCGGTCTTCTCGGTATAGGTCTTAGCGATCTCTTCCCATACATCGGTAACCTCCGGCTTAAAGTTTAAATAATAAACCTTACCTGCCGCATTACTTCCCTCTTTCTTTGCTGTGGTACTGCTTCCAGCACATCCGCTGAGCATACCTGTCACCATAGCTGCACATAACGCCACACTTACCAGTTTCTTCTTCATGATATCTCCTCCTTGATATACATTCTATTGTCTGCCTTTCCCCTTGATGTCCCTGTTTGATGTTCTGGAATCGGTTTCGGTAACAGTTCCGGTAACGTTTCCAGTTCTTTATGTCATCATAATATCACGTTTTATCTGTCATGTCAAATGTTTTGTTGATTTTTTCTTTGTTTTATTTTTACCAATGAACTCTTTTATGATATTTGTATAAAAAAAAGGACTGCTGATTTACACAACAGTCCTTTTCTTTGTCTATTTTACCTCAAAAACGACACCCTGAAGGGCTTCTAATTTCACTCTTCCATCCACTGCCATACAGGTTCCTCCATTGTTCAACAGAACCTGGCAGGTTTTTCCCCTCAGCTCCGGAATCTCTACCTCTGCTGCTTCATTGCGGAAGTTTCCGATCACCAGGATATCCTGCTTCTCTCCTCTGCGGAAATATGCCATGATATCCTTCTGCTCCTCCAGAACCGGCTCAGTCACGCCATAGACGATCGTATCCTCATAGCGGTCATCTCTTCTCAGTGCGATCATGCTCTTATAGAACTCATAGATACTGCCTTCCCTGCCGATCTGGGAAGCTGCGTTGATCTCCTTGTACTGCGGATTTACCATCAGCCATGGGGTTCCAGTGGTGAAACCGCCGTTTTTCTCATCATTCCACTGGAATGGGGTACGTCCGTTATCACGGCTGTAATGGGAGACTACCTTCAACGCCTCTTTCTCATTTAAACCGACCTTCAGACAACGCTGATACTCGTCCCTGCTGCTGACATCATCGATTGCCTCAATGGATGGGAATGCACAGTTTGCCATGCCCAGTTCCTGTCCCTGATAGATAAATGGAAGACCCTTCAGCATAAAATACATCATGCCCAGCAGCTTCTTGCCCTTCTCATTCTGGGCATATTCCGGCAGATAATGACTGACACCTCTTGGCTCGTCATGGTTCTCGATGATGTTGGAGAAGAAGCCGACACCTTCGCTGACCTTCTGGCTGGTAAAGCAGCACTCCTTATATTCATCCGGTGTCGGTGCCTTCCAGTCATACCAGCCAAGCATGGTCTGTCCGGCTACGTTCTGACGGAAATCAAAAATAGATGTGAAATACGCATCATCACCAATAAACCGGCTGATATCACTGTCATCCAGGCCAAAGACCTCTCCGACAGAAAATGCATGATGCGGTTTTGTCGTTTTCTCATGCATCTCATTTAAGAAATCCCGAAGTCCCTCCTGGCTTCCCAGGATTCCTCCTACATTGCACAGCCCGTCTTCCCGGTCAGCCGGATAATCCTGAAATGGAAGGGGCTTTTTGATATTCATGATCGCATCCACACGGAATCCGGCAATCCCCTTATCCAGCCACCAGTTCATCATCTTATAGATCTCTTCCCGCAGCTTCGGATTCTCCCAGTTGAGATCCGGCTGTTTTTTATGGAACATATGCAGATAATACCAGTCGGTGCCTTCTACATTCTCCCACACAGAGCCGCCAAAATAAGAGCGCCAGTTGCATGGCAGCTTGCCGTCCTTTTTCTTTGCAAAATAGAAATACTGGCCATATTCGCCCTCCGGGTCCTTTAACGCCTTTTGAAACCACTCGTGCTCATCGGAGCAGTGGTTCACCACCAGATCCATCAGAACCGCGATATCGCGCTTCTTGGCCTCTGCTAATAACCGGTCCATGTCCTCCATGGTACCAAACTTCGGATCAATGCCATAATAATCCGCAATATCATATCCCTGATCCGCACACGGGGACACATAAACCGGCGAGATCCATAAGATACCAATTCCTAAATCCTTTAAATAATCTAATTTCTCGATAATTCCCGGGAGATCTCCAATTCCGTCCCCGTTAGTATCTAAAAAACTCTTCGGATAAATCTGATATGCAGTCCGATTCTGCCACCACTGTTTTTCCATTAATTGCTGCCTCCTCATTTATATCATTTCAAAATGTGAAATATGTGTTCACTATAGCAGAAATTTGGCGAAAAAAAAAGCCGTCAAACGCATAAAAAATCACAAACGCGTCAACGGCCTTTCCATTTATTTCCGGATCTGAATCCGAATCTCACCATTATTTAACTTTGTCAGACACTCATAACCATTTTCCGTGATCAGTACTGTATCGGAATGGCGGACGCCTCCCCAGGACTTATCCATCAGTCCCGGTTCTACGGTGATGACCATACCCGGCTGCAGGACGATCTTGTTGCCTGCTGCCAGGGATGGAAATTCATGGGCTGAGTTGCCAACGCCATGTCCCACACGACCTGGCAGAATATTTCCAAAACCATATGCTGTATAAACATCGGCAGCTGCATGATACAGCTCCTCAAACCGGGTCCCCGGCTTTAAGATCTTAAATACCGCTTCTCTTGCCTTTAGCATGCCGTCGTAAGCGTTCTGTTTGAAGGAATCCAGCTCTCCAATGATGATGGTACGCTCATTCTCTGCATGATATCCATCCGTTTTGGCCCATGCCATCGGAAGGGTGATATCTCCGTTCTGTGGATGATAATGCTTTGGACAATCGCATCCATATGCAATATGACCGTTGGACATACACCATACATGAAGGCTGTCGATCATACCGCCTTCAGAAGTACCAAAGCCGCAGACCTCAGAATCCGGGAAATCCCGATGCCACATCTGGCGCATGGCGTACTGCCCCTTGGTAGCTGCCTCTGCCTCAGAAAGACCCTCTTTTAAGCCCTCGATCGCCACGCGCACGCCCTCATCCACAAGAGCCGCAGAACGACGGATCCGGCTGATCTCATAATCATCCTTGATGATTTTGATCATGTTGACCATCTCAGAAATATTCTCAAGCTCTGCCTGTGGGAATTTCTTCTGGAATTCCTGGCAGAAAGTAAAGCTGTCATAATCAAACTCCAGACCAACCTTGCCCTTTAATTCTCCAGTGATGATTCCAATCGCATCAATCGGCTTCATAGCCAGCGACACATTAGCGCCCCATTTGCCATAAAGCTCTACGCGGTCTAATGCCCCTTCTTCTTTGGCATGATCGCAACGAATGCAATGGACCAGCAGCACAGTATCCTTATGGGTTCCGATCACAAATGCTGGATGGCTGTTTAATACCGGATTGAAATTACTGAAATAGAACGCATTCTCCGGTTTCTGGAGAATCACTGCCTCCAGCCCACGCTCTTCCATCTGTTTTCTCAGATGATCGATTCTTTTTGCAACATATTCCTTAACTTCCATGGCTTCTCCTTACTCTTTGATGGACGCAAAACGCAGATTTTCGCATGGATTTCCGATGGTTGCCCATGCCTCACAGTCCTCCAGCACAAACATGCTGGTGGATACGGTCTGCGCCGGATAGCCCTCACGTGGATGACGACAGATGCTGTTAACACCATTCTTATGATCCGACATGATACGGAACAGATCCTGGAATCTTATCTTGCCATAACGCTCATTTACCATCTCTTTGATACGTTCATAGCGCTTGAACGTGGAAGTATACTGACTGGGATCAGGGTTCAGATCCTTGAATTTATCAGAAATATAGTGGTTGCTGCGGAATAAAACGCCGCTTCCGTCATCTTCCTGCACATAAACGTCATTCTTTGTCATCTCCACGCAGTAAGCATCTTTAGTGTCCACGATGATCACATTTAAACCATTCATACGAGGTGTTTCTTTTAATTTCTCCAGCGCCTCCTTTGCGGATTTGCATTCAGCCAGCAGAATATGGGCATTTAAAAAAATGTGTGCCGCATCTACACGATCCACATCAGAAGGTGCCTTAGAAGACCAGAAGCCTGTGTTAGTCACGCCTAATCCGTAACTGTTCATGCCGCATGCCGGATAAGTTACCGTACCAGCACCGTTGATCTCTACCATCTTTAAGCCATCCGGATACTCTCTGCGGATCACCGCCTGCTCAATGTAGGTGCTCATATCACGGTTTTTGATCACGTAGGTG
>CAKRWX010000240.1 GCA_934418055.1 uncultured Lachnospiraceae bacterium | reverse complement strand
TTATATAATAGAAGCAAGGTTGCGGAGGGGTAAGTATGAAAGTCACCAAGATGCAGACCAGAGCTTTCTGGAAAGGCGAATTTCGCATTGACGGCCTGGTGGAAGACCAGGGAATCACATATAAGGTATCATTAGAGAACAAGGGCAGCCGTATCAACAGCTACTCTTGTTCTTGTGCAAATGGGCATTCTTATAAGGAAATGTGCCCACATGAAAAGGCCCTGTACCAGCACTATCTGGCCCAGGCCCAGGAGACTCACCAGCAGCCAGTTTCCACTTCATCCCAGGTCCGCACCATGATCCGTGAATATACCAACCGGGAAGTGGCGGAGATCGTGCGGGAGCAGAAGGAAGACCAGGTGGAGTTTGTGCCAAGGCTTCTCATGGGACGCCAGGACATCCGCGTGGAGTTTAAGATTGGCCGCGACCGCCAGTACGTGGTCAAGGATCTGGCGGTATTTGCCAAAAATGTAGAGCAGGGCGCTTACGTGGAATATGGCAAGACTCTGGCGTTTTACCATAACTTAGACGTATTTTCCGAGAAATCCAGGAAATTAGTGCTGTTAGTGATGGAAATGATGGACGCTTACCAGGAACACTTCAAGCAGTTCCAGAGAGGAACCCTTGGGACTGCCCCGGCTATCCGGGAACTGGTGTTAAGCCGTGCTGGAAGAGATCGTTTTTTTGAACTGTTGGAGGGAATGACGTTAGAAGCGGAGGATGTCCGCGGTGTCCGCCGGGAACTTCTGGTGTGCCGGGAAAATCCGGAGCTGGTTGTGACGGTACGTCCAGAGGGAAAACAGGGCTTAAAAGTTTCACTTGATAAGAAATATTCCAGCTTTTCCGGTGAAAAGTACTTGTACGTCAGTGACGGACAGAAACTGTATTTGTGCCAGGAGGAGTTTGGCAGGGATCTGCGGGTATTTTTAGAACAGATGACTCAAGGGTACGGCGCGCCTTATGAGGTGCTGGTCAATGAAAAGGATGTGCCGTTGTTTTACGAACGTGTACTCCGGAAAATCGAAGTCTACGGCATTTTAGATGTAAAAGATGTGGACTTAGAGGCAACAAGACCGGTCGAACTGAAGGCCAAATTTGAATTTGAGAGCCCGGCACCGGGAGAAGTGCGGATGCATCCGACCTTAAGCTACGGTGATTATTCCTTCCATCCGGTAGAAGATGAGCATGTGCCTAAGACCATCTGCCGTGACGTACCGGGAGAATTCCGTGTCAGCCAGGTGATCACCAAGTATTTTAAGCACCGGGACGGCGATAACAGTGATCTGGTGATCAAAAATGACGAGGATGCCATCTACGACCTGCTTTCCAGCGGAATCGAGGAATTCCGCCAGTTGGGCGAAGTGTATCTGCCAGATGAATTTAAACATCTGCGGATTCTGCACAAACCGAAGGTATCAGTGGGCGTCAACACCATGGGAGACTGGTTGGAGCTGAACATCGACATGGGAGAGTTAAGCAGTGCGGATATTCCAAAGATTCTGGAGGCATACCGCCAGAAAAAGGCCTATTACCGCCTGAAATCCGGCGAATTCCTGCGGCTGGAGGAAAATGGCATTCTGACCGTAGCCCGCATGATCGACGGCCTGACCATTTCCAAAAAGGAACTGGAGAGCGGCCAGATCCGTGTACCAAAATACCGGGCATTGTATCTGGATTCTGTATACAGGGAATTTGGTGAGATCCAGTTTGACCGTGACCAGAAATACAAGTCGGTGATCCGTACCATGAAGTCTATCGAGGACAGTGATTTCGAGATTCCGGGCGAATTCCGGGAAATTCTGCGCGGTTATCAGAAGACCGGTTTCCGGTGGCTGAAGACCTTAGACGCCTGCGGTTTCGGAGGAATTCTGGCTGACGATATGGGTCTGGGAAAGACCATTCAGGTGATCAGCCTCCTTTCCGATGAGCAGAAAGCAGTGGAGAAAAAGCCGTCCCTGATTGTCTGTCCGGCTTCCATGGTATACAACTGGGAGAGCGAATTTGAGCGGTTCGCCCCTTCTTTAAAGGTCTGTATGGTGGCGGGCTCCGCACCGGAGCGTGAGGCAGCCATCAGCCATCTGGCGGAGTGCGATGTGGCTGTGACGTCCTATGACCTGTTAAAACGGGATATCGCATTGTATCAGGAGAAGCAGTTCCGCTATCAGATCATCGACGAGGCCCAGTATATCAAGAACCCGATGACCCAGGGAGCCAGGGCGGTGAAGGCCATCCAGTCCGAATGCCGCTTCGCCCTGACAGGAACTCCGGTGGAGAACCGGTTAAGCGAGCTCTGGAGCATCTTTGATTATCTGATGCCTGGCTTTTTATACACCTATGATAAATTTAAGAAGCGTTACGAGTCCCCGATCGTGAAAGACCAGGATCAGGAGGCTTTGGGACGGCTTCAGCGGATGACGGCTCCATTTATCCTGCGGAGACTGAAATCTGATGTATTAAAAGAACTTCCGGAGAAGTTGGAGACAGTGGTTTACTCCAAGATGGAGAAGGAACAGCAGGAACTTTACACTGCCAATGCATGGCAGCTGAAGGAACATCTGGACGATGGCAACAAGATCCAGATCCTTTCGGCTTTAACCAGACTGCGCCAGATCTGCTGCGATCCTCATCTGATCTACGAGAATTACAAGGGGCAGTCGGCAAAACTGGATACCTGCATGGAACTGATTCTCTCTGGCGTGGAATCCGGCCATAAGATCCTATTGTTCTCCCAGTTTACATCCATGTTGGAACTGATCGGGGCGCGGATGAAGAAAGAGGGAATCAGTTATTATCAGCTGACCGGTGAGACATCCAAGGAGGACCGTCTGAAGTTGGTTCAGGCATTCCATAAAGACGAGACTCCAGTATTTTTGATTTCCTTAAAAGCCGGGGGTACGGGACTGAATCTGACTGCGGCGGATATGGTGATCCATTACGATCCATGGTGGAATGTAGCCGCCCAGAACCAGGCTACCGACCGTGCGTACCGGATCGGACAGGAGAAGCAGGTATCTGTATTCAAACTGATCACCAGGGATACCATCGAGGAGAATATCTTGAAACTGCAAGAGTCAAAACGGCTTTTAGCAGACCAGGTGGTCAGTGAGGGCATGGTTTCCTTGGGAAGCTTAAGCCATGACCAGTTGAAAGAACTGCTGGGATAAGATAAGGAGTAACTGCGTAACTGTTCAGTAGGTCTGGGCTGATCGTAAAAAATATAGGCTAGAAAACAAGAATTGTTGGGGATGAGAAAAATGAGCAGTCACACAGGCGATGGAGTGAGAAGAATGGACAACCGTGACCCGATGGAATTCCGACATGAGGTGGTGATCCCCAACGAGGATCTTCCATTTAAAATGTTTATTTTTGAAGGAAAGGACGGCAACTATAAGGTTTCCACCCACTGGCATCAGTCGGTGGAGATCTTTCTGGTGACCGAGGGAACCATTGATTTCTACATTGATTCCCACTATTTTTCTTTGAAAGAACATCAGTTTGTGATCGTCAATTCTAATCAGGTCCATTCCATTGACTGCCCGTATCCCAATAACACCATTGTGCTTCAGATCCCGGTGGAGACATTTCAGTCGTATCACCGGGAAACGCCGTATATCAGTTTTAAACCTCAGAGTCAGGAGAAAAATCAGAAGCTGGCTGTGTTGGTAGAGCAGATGTACGCCACCTATGAGGCGAAAGAATATGGCTATGAGTTAAAGGTGCGGAGCCAGTTCTATGAGTTGTTGTACCTGCTAGTGACGAACTTCCGGGAAGAGAACCTGTCAGAAGCAGCCATGCTCAAGAAAAAACACCTGGATAAATTATCCGGGGTCACCAGTTATATGAAAGAACATTACCGGGAAGAAATTTCTTTAGAGGATGTAGCCAGCCGTTTTGGATTTTCTTCCACGTATTTGTCCCGGATTTTTGCCCGGTATATTCAGGTGAATTACCGGACTTATCTGACAGATCTCCGGGTCAATGGGGCAGTGCGTGAACTTTTGGAGACAGATCATGAGATTGGAGATATTGCCATGTCTCATGGATTTGCAGACAGCCGGGCATTTGCCAAAGCTTTTCGTAAACGGTATCATTGTCTGCCAAGCTTTTATCGCAAACAGAAAGAACTTAAAAATTCATAAAAAGTGCAAGAAAGTGCTATTGGTTGGACAACTAATAGCACGTTTTTTT
>CAKRWX010000239.1 GCA_934418055.1 uncultured Lachnospiraceae bacterium | reverse complement strand
CTCCGATACACATTTCCATGGTGGCCAGAAGCTGTGGCATGGACACAGAGAATCCTTTCCCAAGAAAGGAAGAGACTGCTGCCAGGATCAGAAAATAAGAAAGTCCGGCAGCAAGTCCGCAGAAGAAGCGGCGTTTTCCGGTGGTGCGGGCGAAGAAAAAACCGGCCAGAGCACCGGATAACACGTAGATGACGGCAACTGCCAGTCTGATCTGGCTTTCCTTTAAACGGAAACGATAAAGGAAAAATGCCGTGGCAAGCAGCAGAACGGCGGACAGAAGATAGGAGCAGAGAAGTGCCTGAAGCAGTTTTTTGGGAGAAAAAAGTTCCATAGAGAAGTCCTTTTAGTGGATTTGCTTTAATCTATTCGTCCGCAAAAGCCGATAGTACAAAAAACTTGCATAGCAGAGATTCTTATGATATAATTTTTGCGAAAACTATAGGCAGTGTGGGATTTTGGCTGCGCTGCGTGAGTTTATAGAATATCAGGAGGGTAAAAACCATGAAGAAAGTAAAAACTTTAACAAACAGTACATTAAAGAGCAGCATGAAGAAGGGTGGATGCGGCGAGTGCCAGACTTCCTGCCAGTCTGCATGCAAGACTTCCTGTACCGTAGGTAACCAGAGCTGCGAGAACGCAAACCGTTAATCGAGCCGGGGATGATAACAAACAGGTAACCCCTACGATCCTTGGGATTGTAGGGGTGCTTTATGTTATAATAGAAATTCTTACGGGATTGGCTGGAATAACATAAGGCGACTGGAGTGCAGAATATGAATATGCGAGGTGTCTGCCGGGACAGGCATCAGAGTTTAGATAAGGAGAAAAGTTTTGATTCATCAGTACAAAAATAATGGTTATGACATCGTAATGGATGTAAACAGCGGAGCAATTCATGTGGTCGATGATGTGGTATATGATGCCGTTGCGATGCTGGAAGAAAAACTGGGAGAGCTGGAGAAGCCTCAGCAGATCCCACAGGAGATGGCAGAAGAGGTCCGCGCAGAGCTGGCGAAGAAGTACAGCGCCCAGGACATCGACGATGCCATGTCCGATATCCAGGAGCTGATCGATGCGGAAGAGCTGTTTACCAGAGATGTATACCGTGATTTCGTTATGGATTTTAAGAAGAGAAAGACAGTTGTTAAGGCTCTGTGCCTGCACATTGCCCATGACTGCAACTTAGCATGCCGTTACTGCTTCGCAGAGGAAGGCGAGTATCACGGAAGAAGAGCCCTTATGAGCTTTGAGGTCGGTAAAAAGGCTCTGGATTTCCTGATCGCTAATTCCGGAAACCGTGTGAATCTGGAGGTTGACTTCTTCGGCGGTGAGCCGCTTATGAACTGGAATGTGGTAAAACAGTTAGTTGAATACGGTCGTTCCCAGGAGAAGATCCATAATAAGAAGTTCCGCTTCACCCTGACAACCAACGGCGTCCTGTTAAATGACGAGATCATGGAGTTCTGCAACCGTGAGATGGGCAACGTGGTATTAAGCTTAGACGGAAGAAAAGAAGTCAATGATAAGATGCGTCCATTCCGTAAAGGAGCTGGAAGCTACGACATCATCGTTCCAAAATTCCAGAAGTTCGCAGAGAGCAGAAACCAGATGAACTACTACGTCCGCGGAACATTTACCAGAAATAACCTGGATTTCTCCAACGACGTGCTTCATTTTGCAGATTTAGGCTTTAAGCAGATGTCCATCGAGCCGGTTGTGGCTGCTCCAGAAGAGCCATATTCCATCCGGGAAGAGGATGTTCCTCAGATCTTAGAGGAGTACGATAAGCTGGCAGTTGAGTACATCAAGAGAAAGAAAGAGGGAAGAGGTTTCAATTTCTTCCACTTTATGCTGGACCTTCAGCAGGGTCCATGTGTGGCTAAGAGACTGTCCGGATGTGGTTCAGGAACCGAGTATCTGGCAGTAACCCCATGGGGTGATTTCTATCCATGCCATCAGTTTGTTGGCCAGGAGCAGTTCTTGCTGGGCAACGTAGATACCGGTATTACCAATACGGAAGTACGCGATGAGTTTAAACTCTGCAACGTGTACGCCAAAGAAAAGTGCAGAAACTGCTTCGCAAGATTCTACTGCAGCGGCGGATGCGCAGCAAACTCCTATAACTTCCATGGTTCCATTACGGACGCTTATGACATCGGCTGCCAGATGCAGAAGAAGAGAATTGAGTGTTCGATTATGATTAAAGCGGCATTAGCCGAGTAAAGGAGAAAAGTCATGAAGAGTAACAAGAGGAAGGGCATCATCGGCCTTCTGATCACCTTGATCTGTATCGGTGTGTTCGGATATTTTGGCTATGATACCATGGATGACATCAAGTTGGGCCTGGATCTGGCCGGCGGTGTCAGCATCACTTATCAGGCAGTAGAAGAGGATCCATCTTCCGAGGAAATGTCTGATACCATTTACAAACTGCAGCAGAGAGTCCAGAACTACAGCACAGAGGCTGAAGTTTACCAGGAGGGCTCCAACCGTATCAACATCGACATTCCAGGTGTTTCTGACGCCAACGCCATTCTGGAAGAGCTTGGTAAACCAGGTTCCCTGATGTTCGTGGATGAAGACGGCAACACCATTCTGACCGGTGATCAGGTTGCCAGCGCAAAAGCAGGTATCCAGGAGAAAAATGGTCAGAAATCCTATGTAGTAAACTTAACCTTCACCGAGGAAGGCGCTCAGACCTTCGCAGATGCAACTGCCAAGAACATCGGCAAGAGAATCGGCATCATTTATGATGGTTCCCTGGTTTCCTACCCAACCGTTAACTCCGCAATCACAGGCGGCGAGTGCTACATCGACGGTATGCAGGATTACGATGAGGCTGAGAACTTAGCAGCTACCATCCGTATCGGTTCCCTGTCCCTGGAGCTGGAAGAGCTTCGTTCCAACGTGGTTGGCGCGAAACTGGGCCAGGAGGCTATTGCGACCAGCTTAAAAGCAGGTGCTATCGGATTTGGAATCGTAGCAGTTTTCATGATCGCAGTTTACTTAGTACCTGGTCTGGCTTCCGTACTGGCCCTGTGCCTGTATGTAGCCCTGGAATTGGTTCTGTTATCCGCGTTTGAGATCACACTGACCTTACCTGGTATCGCAGGTATCATCCTGTCCATCGGTATGGCTGTGGATGCCAACGTTATTATTTTCACCCGTATCAAAGAGGAGATCGGTGTCGGCAAGACCGTGAAATCTGCCATCAAGACTGGTTTCTCCAAGGCTTTATCTGCCATCATCGATGGTAACGTGACCACTCTGATCGCAGCTTTGGTGCTGTTCTGGAGAGGTTCCGGTACGGTTAAGGGCTTCGCTTCCACACTGGCACTTGGTATCGTTCTGTCCATGTTCACTGCTCTGTTTGTGACCAAGGCAATCTTAAATGCCCTGTATAACCTGGGACTGGATGACCCGAAATACTACGGTGTCAGCAAAGAGAAGAAAGCCATCAATTTCCTTGGCAAGAAGAACATCTGCTTTATCATTTCCTGCGTAGTGATCGTAGCTGGCTGGGTGATGATGGGTGTTCACGGTGCAGGTGGCGACGGTGCTTTAAACTACAGCATGGAGTTTAAGGGCGGTACTTCCACCAACGTGACATTTAATGAAGATATGAGTCTGGAAGACATTTCCAGCAAGGTCGTTCCGGTTGTGACCAAGGTAACTGGTGACGCAGAGGTTCAGACCCAGAAAGTTACCGGAACCAACGAGGTCATCATTAAAACCAAGACTTTGTCTGTTGACCAGAGACAGGCTTTAAATGATGCTTTAGTAGAAAACTTTGGTGTGGAAGAAGATAAGATCACTGCAGAGAGTATTTCCGGTGCAGTCAGCAACGAGATGAAACGTGACGCCATCGAGGCTGTTATCATCGCTACCATCTGTATGCTGATTTACATCTGGTTCCGGTTCAAGGACATCCGCTTTGCAACCAGTGCGGTTTTAGCACTGCTTCATGATGTATTGGTTGTCCTGACCTTCTATGCAGTTGCAAGATGGTCTGTGGGATCTACCTTCATCGCATGTATGCTGACGATCGTTGGTTACTCCATCAACGCGACCATCGTTATTTTCGACCGTATCCGCGAGAACTTAAAGGTCAAAACCAACAAACAGAGCCTGGCAGAGTTGGTGAACTTAAGTATCACCCAGACTTTTACCAGAAGTATCAATACTTCTT
>CAKRWX010000238.1 GCA_934418055.1 uncultured Lachnospiraceae bacterium | reverse complement strand
CTTTAAAAAAAGTCTCCTGATCAAGCATATAGAGTCCTCCTGTCCTGTTGTCATACAACCGTTAGTATAACTGATTTAAGGTCAGAACACAAGGTAGAAAACAGAAGTGTCAAAAAAATAACAAAGATTGAACAGGTGGAGAGGATGACACGATTGACAAAATAAGAGAAATCCTGTACAAATAAAACAGTTACGAATATATCAGAAAAGAGATCAAAATGAAACAGAAGAAAACAGTTATTATCAATGATATATCTGGTTTTGGGAGATGCTCTGTGACGGTAGCGCTTCCGATCATTTCAAAATTAAAGGTGCAGTGCTGCGTGGTCCCGACAGCAATCTTATCCAATCACACCGGGTATCCGACGTATTATTTTGACGATTATACGGAACGGATGGAGCCTTATATGGAACAGTGGAAGAAGCTGCATCTGGAATTTGACGGGATCGAGACCGGATTTTTAGGTTCGGCAAGGCAGATCGAGATCGTCAGCCGGTTCATCCGGGATTTTAAGGGAGAAAAGACACTGGTGGTCGTGGACCCGATCATGGGAGATCACGGAAAGACATATGCGACCTACACGCCGGATATGTGTCAGGAGATGAAAAAACTGGTGAAGCTGGCAGATATCGTCACACCGAATATGACGGAAGCCTGTATTCTGACGGATACGGATTATCATGAGGCACACTGGAAGATGAAGGATATCTGTGCGGTAGCGGAGAAGCTGGCAGAAGAGGGACCGCAAAAGGTAGTCATCACCGGAATCCCCCAGGGTGAGTACATCGCCAATTACTGCTATGAAAGGACTGCAGATGGAGGCAAAGGGCATCTGTTAAGAACTATGAAGGTGGGCACACAGCGGTGCGGCACCGGTGATATTTTTTCTGCCATCATCACAGCCGACGCAGTCAACGGAGTTCCATTTGAGACCTCAGTACGCAAGGCCTCCCGCTTTATCAAGGCCTGTATCTTAAAATCAATGGAGATGGAGATCCCACTGACGGATGGAGTCTGCTTTGAGGAGATCTTAGACCGCTTAAAATGATGCAAGCTGCAGGACGGATTCGGTGTATTCTGTGGGGCTCATGCCTGTGATCTTTTTAAATTGTCTGGAAAAATAGTGAATCGATGAGTAGCCAAGCTGGTCTGCGATCTGGGAGAAGGTAAACTGCCGGGTCCGGATCAGCTCTTTTGCTTTCTCGATCTTGAGACGGTTGAAGAATTCCATTGCACCGCACTGGCCATGCTTGTGAAACATCTTTTTCAGCTGTGCCTCGCTGATCAGATTGTCCTTGCAGATCTGCTCCGTGGTCAGGTGGGAGGCGATATTCTGATGGAAATAAGCAAGGATCGTCTCGTAGAGGGCTTCGGATTTGTCAAACAACGGTTCAAATTCCCTGGTAGAGGTGGTCTGATTCTCTGCAGAGCGCATCAGAAGGATCAAAAACTGTTCCAGATAGGAGGCGATCATCTGAAGGGAACCGGGCAAGATCTCGTCTTTTAAGAGCAGCTGGTTCTGATAGGGATTGTCAAGGGGAGAAGCAAAGCTGCTTCGCGCTTCCGCTAACAGATTTGCCAGGATCCGTTTCTGCGACTGTGTGATGGAGGCGATCCGGTCATGGAAGAATTCCATGGATGGACTTTTACAGGAAAAGGAGATGACGATCAGATTGGGCGCAACGATGCCGTTGGCCTCCACGTTATGAAATTCATTTGGCTTGTGGAAGATCACCTGGCCCTGATGAAGTGTGAGCTTCTGATCCTGGGAGGTGACTAACACCTCGCCCTTGTCCACGTAGAGAAATTCCCAGAAATCATGGGACTCCCCGGTAAAATGAAAATCACTCATATATTCAAAATAGTGGATGCTGTATATGCGGTCGATCGAGAAAATCTGCGGCAGGCAGATGCTTGTATAGTCCACGGGATACCTCCTCTTTTTGCCCAAATCTATCTGATATTTACTATACAGGAAATTGATGAAAAAGAAAAGACTGAAAAGATAAAAATAGCTTCGGATTGTGCAAATATGGAATCGAAAAAATATACTAAAATAGAGGTATCAGTTCAGGAGATGAACATCGTATACGAGGGGCAGAAAACAAAATGGAAAGAATCCTGAGGATTCGGAAAGGTGGAGCAAAAATGAGCAAGAAACCAGTGTTAGTGGTAATGGCAGCAGGAATGGGAAGCCGTTATGGCGGTCTGAAGCAGATCGATCCAGTTGATGAGTACGGCAATATCATCATGGATTTTTCTATCTATGATGCAGTTGAGGCTGGATTTGAGAAGGTTGTTTTTATCATCAAGAAAGCCATTGAGAAGGAGTTCATGGAGCATATCGGAAAACGCATGGAGAAGCATGTCCAGGTAGAGTACGTGTTCCAGGAGTTAGACAAGATCCCGGCTGGCTTCCAGATTCCAAAAGACCGTGTAAAACCATGGGGAACCGGACATGCCATCCTGTGCTGCAAGGACGTGGTTGACGGACCATTTGCTGTTGTAAACGCAGATGACTATTACGGTAAGAGTGCATTTAAGGAGATCTATAACCAGCTGGTAGCGAAAGCGGATGATGACAAATATCAGTACACCATGGTTGGATATCAGTTATACAACACTCTGACAGAGAATGGTCATGTGGCAAGAGGTGTCTGCAGCATTTCTCCAGAAGGCAAACTGGTAGATATCGAGGAGCGCACAAGAATCGAGAAAAAGGGCGATGGAGCTGCATTTACAGAGGATGACGGCGCAACCTGGACAAACCTGGGCGAGGATACCATCGTTTCCATGAATATGTGGGGCTTCACGGAAAGTATTTTAGGAGAACTGGATCAGAGATTTGCAGCATTTTTGGAGAAGGGTCTGAAGGAGAATCCATTAAAATGCGAGTACTTCCTTCCATTTGTTGTAGATGAGCTGCTCAAGGAGAACAAAGCAGAGGTTACCGTATTAAAGAGCGTGGACCGCTGGTACGGAGTTACTTATAAAGAAGATAAACAGATGGTAGTGGATGCAATCCGCCGTCTGAAAGACCAGGGACTTTACCCGGAGAAGGTTTGGGAGGATTAATCATGGGAGCAGATAGATGTCAGAAGATCGAGGAAGCACTGCAGGCATTTGCACTGGATGGTGCTGGGAAAACATATGAGCGTTACGGCAGCGGACATATCAACGATACCTTCCGCGTGACCTGTGAAAAGGATGGAAAAGAGATCCATTACATCCTTCAGAGAATGAATACCGAAGTATTTAAGGATCCAGTTTCCCTGATGAAGAACATCATCGGTGTTACCTCCTTTATGCGCAAGAAGATCATCGAGCAGGGCGGAGATCCGGAGAGAGAAACTCTGAACCTGGTTCCGACTAAGGATGGCAAGTTATACTTTGTTGACAGCATCAACAGCTATTGGAGAGTATATCTGTTCATCGAAGATACTGCATGCTACGATCTGGTAGAAAAACCAGAGGATTTTTATAACAGCGGTAAGGCATTTGGACATTTCCAGCGCCTTCTGTCTGAGTATCCGGCAAAAGAGCTGACAGAGACGATCCAGAACTTCCACAATACACCAGTGCGTTTTGAGACATTCCAGAAAGCAGTGGAAGAGGATATCTGCGGAAGAAGAAAAGATGTAGAAAAAGAGATCCAGTTTGTACGTGATCGTGCAGGCGAGATGAGCAAGGCGATGGATATGCTGGCTGAGGGCCGTCTGCCTCTGCGCGTAACCCATAACGATACCAAGTTAAACAACATCATGTTTGACAAGAAGAGCGGAGATGCTCTGTGCATCATCGATTTAGATACCATTATGCCGGGACTTTCCATCTTTGATTTTGGTGATTCTATCCGTTTTGGTGCGAATACCGGAGCAGAGGATGAGCCGGATCTGAGCAAGGTTTCCATGTCCTTAGAGCTGTTTGAGCTGTACACCAAGGGATTCTTAGAGGGATGCCAGGGCAGTCTGACCAAAGAGGAAGTGGATATGCTTCCGATGGGCGCAAAACTCATGACCTTAGAGTGCGGTATGCGTTTCCTGACAGACTATCTTCAGGGAGATGTATACTTCCATACTACATATCCGGAGCACAATCTGGTCCGCTGCCATACCCAGTTTGAGATGGTAGCTGACATGGAGAGAACATGGGCTCAGATGGAAGAAATCGTTAAGCGCCAGGCAGAAAACATCAGATAAAAACTG
>CAKRWX010000237.1 GCA_934418055.1 uncultured Lachnospiraceae bacterium | reverse complement strand
CTGTCTTAAATGTTCTCATTTGTCATACCTCCCTGTGATTTCTTTCTATTTTAAAGTGTTGGCAGCTGTCTTTCCCATTTCTATCTTTCTACGAAGATGTGTGAGGCATCCGCTGGTGTCATTTTTCTTCCCACTTTCATTATAGACAATTTTCACTTAGAGGTAAAATACATAAATCATAATAAAACCTATAGATAAAATGAATATCTCTGATGATTCCTATCGGTTTTATTGATCATCACCCGCAGTCATTTCTGCCTTTTTCCGATCCAGATCCTTAAAAATCCCTTTTGTCACCACGGCAGCCAGAATAAAGGTACCTGCATCCGCAATTGGCTGAGCCATCTGGATCCCAAGTACTCCAAAAAACGGAACCGTGCATAACAGGATCGGGATCAGAAGCCATCCCTGGCGGGCTGTAGATACGATGGTAGCACGGATGCCATATCCGATGGATTGCGGTGTCATATTGCCGCCCATGACCACCAGGCCCTGAAGGGGCATCGTTAAAAGCTGAAGCCGCAGTGCTAACGTACCAATCCGGATTACCTCCAGGTCATCTTTCCGGAACATCTGGATGATATTTCCTGAAAAGATCAGACCGATCACAGATACTGCCAGCAGAAAAATCGTGCTGACTTTTACACAGTATACACAGGCTTTTTTCACACGATCATACAATCTGGCGCCAAAGCAATAGCTGCATACCGGCTGATAGCCCTGTCCAAATCCGATCATGGCAGAACCCACAAACATCATAAAACGGTTGACAATGGACATAGCTGCAATGGCTGCGTCACCGTAAGGCTGGGCCATGGTATTCATGATAATGGTAGCGATACTGGCGATTCCCTGACGTCCCAGTGATGGCAGGCCGCCATGGATGATCTCTCCATAAATTGCCAATGTCGGTTTAAATTTCTTCGGATGGATGGAAATACAGTCTTCTCTGGAGTTACACATAAACAGCAGGATACAGAAGCTGATAAACTGGGAAAGCCCTGTAGCAAGAGCCGCGCCAGCCGTTCCCATGTCCAGCCCAAAGATAAAGACCGGATCTAAAACCATGTTTAACACACCGCCAGTGGTGATCCCCACCATGGCAAACAATGCCTTTCCCTGGAAACGGAGCAGGTTATTCATAATAAAGGAACATATCATAAATGGCGCCGCCACAAAAATATAAGAAGCATACGCCTCCGCATAAGGAGCAATGGTTTCCGTAGATCCCAGCATTCTTACAAGCTGTCCAATATTGGCATTGCCGATCACCGCGATCACCAGTCCCACACCAAAGCCTGTAAAGAAAGCAATAGAAGCCAGTTCTTCCGCCAGCTTCCTGTTTCCTGCTCCAATCATGCGGGCAATAAAGTTGCCGGTTCCCATACCGATCATAAATGCCAGCGCCTGGATAATGGCCATGGCTGAAAAAATAATTCCCACCGCACCGGATGCACTGGTTCCCAGCTGACTTACAAAAAAGGTATCTGCCATGTTGTAAATTGAGGTTACCAGCATGCTGATGATGGTCGGAACCGCCAGCTTGGGAATAATTTTGCTGATGGGCGCATTGGCCATTTCATAGTATTGATCCTGTTTTTTCTCTTGTTTCTCTTTCAATTCCTTTTCCTTCCTTTTCTATTTTTCCCCAATATGCACTCAGTTTATCACAAATTTTACATTTTTGACAAATCTTTTATCTCAAATTATCATTCTATGGTCTCTATGCTATTTTCTATCATTGCACAAGATTTTTTGGATTTTTTATCGAAATTTTATTTATTTTCCCGATTGTGAAATTTTTCAAAAGAATTATAATTCGATTTAAAGAAAAGGCAATGAGCAGGACACATTCTTTTTCAGGACTGTATGTTCAGAGAGCCGCCGGATGATGCGAGGCGGTCATACAGGAAAGAGAACATCCCCTGTAAGCTGTCTGGATGAACCGGTCATCCCCCATAGACCGCAGTAATCTGGAACGGATTCCTACCGTTAACGAGGAGCATATTAACTGTTTACACAGCGATATGGCTGAGAGATCGGTTTCGGACTGATAAATAAGGAGTGGTACCGCGGGAATTTGAATCCTCGTCTTCTTTACTAAAAGAAGATGAGGATTTTCTTTTTTATCAGATCCGGCAGACTTCCGGCCCCCACACATGTACTTACGGAGGTAAAAAAGTATGAACACATTAGTTATTGTATTGATTGCGGCATGTTGTCTGGTTGCCGGTTACGTCTTCTACGGACGTTGGCTGGCCAACAAATGGGGCATTGACCCGAAAGCGAAGACACCTGCTGTCACCAAAAATGATGGCCAGGACTACGTGCCAACGGACGGCTGGGTTGTATTTGCCCATCAGTTCTCTTCCATCGCAGGCGCAGGCCCTGTCACCGGTGCCATCCAGGCGGCTGTTTTTGGCTGGGTTCCTGTATTTTTATGGATCCTGCTGGGCGGTATCTTCTTCGGTGCTGTCACAGACTTCGGCGCCCTGTATGCCAGCGTAAAAAATGAAGGCAAATCCATGGGACTGCTGATCGAGCAGTACATCGGAAAAACCGGTAAAAAGTTATTCCTTCTCTTCTGCTGGTTATTTACCCTGATCGTGATCGCGGCATTTGCCGATATGGTCGCTGGAACCTTCAACGCTTACACGGTGGTTGACGGTGTTTCCACTCTTTCCGACGCAGCCGTTGTCAATGGCGCAGCAGGAAGTATCTCCCTGTTATTCATCGCATTTGCTGTTGTTTTCGGTTTGATCCAGAAAAAAATGCATTTTATTGGATGGAAAGAAGTTGTTCTTGGTCTGGTATGCACCGTTGCGGCTTTCGTCATCGGTATGAACTGTCCACTGGTCACAACCAAAACAAACTGGTCTCTGATGGTCTTTGCTTACATCTTCTTAGCTGCCGTCCTTCCGATGTGGCTTCTGATGCAGCCTAGAGACTTTATGACCACCTTTATGTTTGCCGGAATGATCATCGGCGCTGTTGTTGGCCTGGTTGTGGCTCACCCGACTATGAATCTTCCTGCTTATACTGGTTTCCACAATGAGAAATCCGGTGACTTATTCCCGATCCTGTTTGTCACCGTTGCCTGCGGCGCTGTATCCGGATTCCATAGCCTGGTTTCCTCCGGTACCTCTTCCAAGACCATTTCTAATGAAAAGGATATGCCGAAGGTTGGATTTGGAGCCATGTTGTTAGAGAGTTTACTGGCTGTCCTGGCTCTGTGCGTGGCTGGCGCTGCTGCAGCCGCTGATGGAACTCCTGCTTCTGGAACCCCATTCAGCATCTTCTCCTCCGGTGTTGCCGGTTTCCTGGAAATGTTCGGCATCCCGGTTTACGTAGCTCAGTGTTTCATGACCATGTGTGTTTCCGCTCTGGCATTAACCAGTCTGGACTCTGTTGCACGAATTGGCCGTATGTCCTTCCAGGAACTGTTCAGCACCGATGATATGGAACATGCAGAAGGATGGAGAAAGGTACTCTGCAACAAATATTTCTCCACTGTTGTTACATTAGCTTGCGGCTATATCCTGACCCAGATCGGTTACTCCAACATCTGGCCATTATTCGGAAGCGCTAACCAGCTGTTAAGCGCCCTGGTATTAATTACCCTGTGTGTATTCTTACGGGTAACTGGCCGTGAAAACCGCACCCTGTTTGTTCCGCTGGTAATCATGTTATGTGTTACTTTCACCGCACTGGTTGAGCGTTCCATCGCCCTGGTGAAAGCCTACAGCGCCGGAACCGCAGTCTTTATGGTAGAGGGACTGCAGCTGATCATCGCATTCCTGCTGATGGTTCTGGGCCTGATCATTGTGGTACATTCTGGAAAGGTATTATTTAAGAAATCTTCTGAGAAATAAGTTGATTCAAGAATTGTCATAATAAAATTTTGTACATAAAAAAGAGACGGATCAAAGTTCTATATGGTGACTTTAATCCGTCTCTTTCTTTCTACTCGTCAATCCGCTTCAACTATCATCACAGCTTTCCGCCTATCCTAAACGATGATATTTTCCCGGACTGTTCACGTTTCGTATTTCAAGTCCTACTTCGTCTCCCAACGTTTTCTCAACAGATGCGCCGTCTGCTTCGGCTGACGTTCTCTGGTAAAGACGCCTTTCCGGTTGCCGCCGACACGCATAATGCCCTGTCCTGTCTGGAAATCCGCAAAGTTCCATGCCAGTTCTCCCACAACCCATGGATAGCGGTCAAATAC
>CAKRWX010000236.1 GCA_934418055.1 uncultured Lachnospiraceae bacterium | reverse complement strand
TGCTGGATGAGGAAAATTATGCCGTTGTCACTACTTTGGGAAGTCCCCAGGCGGAATCCCAGGCGGGACTTCATTTCAAGATCCCATTTATCCAGAATGTCCGCATGGTTTCCAAGGGCATTAAGGGCATGTCCATTGGCTATGATCAGGACACTGGAGAGGCTGTAGATTCCGAATCCGTGATGATCACTAAGGATTTTAACTTTGTGGACACAGATTTCTACCTGGAGTACATGGTCAATGATCCGGTGAAATACCTGTACGCCTCTTCCGACCCGGTAGCTACCTTAAAGATGCTGGCCCAGTCCTACATCCGTGACACAGTAGGCATCTATAATGTAGACGATGTGATCACCACAGGAAAAGCTGTGATCCAGTCTGAGATCAAGGAAAAGCTGACCAACCGTATGATCGAAGAAGATATCGGGCTTTCCGTAACCAATATCACCATCCAGGACGCATTTCCACCAACCGACGAGGTCATGAACGCCTTCAAAAATGTGGAAAACGCCAAGCAGGGCAAGGAAACAGCCATCAACAACGCCAACAAGGACCGAAACGAAAAGATCCCACAGGCTGAGGCCGAGTGTGACCAGATCATCAAAACTGCCGAAGCCGAGAAAGAAGCCCGCATCAACGAGGCTCAGGGCCAGGTTTCCCGTTTTGAGCAGATGTATGCAGAATACAGCAAATATCCACTGATCACCAAGCAGCGTATGTTCTACGAGACCATGGAAGACCTGCTTCCGACCATGAAGGTCTATATCGTAGATGAAAATGGAACCCAGAAGATGCTGCCGTTAGACAGTTTCACTGCCACCCAGGCTGCGGCTGATTCTGATTCCACTGATACAACGACTGGGAAGGAGGCACAATAATTATGAAACGGGCATCTAAATTTATCACGTTACTGCTTATTTTTGCTATCATGTTTGTAGTTGGCGGTTCCCTGGTGGTCACTTATCCAGATGAATACACCATCATCCGTCAGTTTGGCGAGATTGTGCGGGTCACAGACACCGCTGGTGTTTCCCTGAAACTTCCAGTGATCCAGACCAGTTCTACTCTGCCAAAGTCCTTACAGCTTTATGATATCCCGGAATCCGATGTCATCACCAAGGATAAGAAAAGCATGATCGCGGACGCCTTTGTCCTTTGGAAGATCTCCGACCCAATCCTGTTCACCCGC
Source organism: uncultured Lachnospiraceae bacterium (assembly GCA_934418055.1). Lineage (GTDB taxonomy): Bacteria > Bacillota > Clostridia > Lachnospirales > Lachnospiraceae > UBA3402. The sequence continues at coordinate 3,095 of CAKRWX010000236.1, read as the reverse complement.
CATTTAAACGGCCAGGTAGCACAGGCTCAGTCCAGAATCTCCGCTTCTGTGTTCTCCTCCATGAAATCCGTTATTTCCAATATGGATCAGACCGAGATCATCGAGAACCGCAATGGCAAGCTGGCCCAGGACATCCGTGCCAACATCGGCAATTCCTTAGACGAATACGGCATCCAGGTACTGGCCGTAGAGACCAAGTCCTTAGATATGCCAGATGACAACAAACAGGCCGTTTACGACCGTATGATCTCCGAGCGAAACAACATCGCAGCGTCCTACACCGCCCAAGGTAATTCTTCCGCCCAGAAGATCAAGAATGACACCACCAAAGAAGTCTCCGTCATGAAATCCCAGGCCAACGCCGAGGCTGAGAAAATTAAGGCTGAAGGCGAGGCACAGTATATGCAGATCTTATCCGAAGCTTACAATGACGCCAGCAAAGCCGATTTCTATAACTTTGTCAGATCCCTAGACGCCGCCAAAGCATCCCTTGGAAATGGAAATAATACATTACTGTTAGATAAATCTTCACCAATTACACAGATCTTCTATGGATATTGATCTCATATCCATTTAACGCAAAAAACTCGTACTTCACGAATTAATTTCGTAAAAGTACGAGTTTTTTATTAAAGAATATATGGCTCTTTTCCTGCGACCGCCAGGTACGCAGGAGCCCAGTGGAAATGAATCCTAAGCCGGACCATGGACGGCACGTCCGTTCTTGGGCTGCGTCTTTTGCAGCCCTATGTACGGCTACGTGCGTCCCTAGCGAGAGCGGGTCCGGCGTGGATCATTTCCACCGGGCTCCGGACCCTTTACCAACTACGTTAAAAAGCCACTACTCCGCCATCTCTGAATCCACCTTATCATGATCCAGCAGATTCGTCATACTCTTCAAACTAATAAGCAATGTAGAAGTATTATGCATCAGCGCCGAAGTAGCCGGTGCCAATACACCGCTGACACCTAACAGGATCAGACCTAAGTTAAATCCGATTACAAACCGATAATTCCAATGAACCCTCTTCATCAACCGGTTACTGATCTCTTTCAAGGTCACTAACTGATACAGCGCATCCTCAGAAATCGTAATATCCGCAATCTCTCTTGCAATCTGCGCGCCCTCGCTGATGGCGATTCCTACGTTGGCTGCAGAAAGTGCCGGGGAATCATTGATACCATCACCGATCATAATAACCTTTCTTCCCTCAGCTTTTTCCTTCTCCACGAAGTTCGCCTTATCCTCAGGCAGAACCTCAGAATAATACTCGTCTACGCCAACCTTTGCGGCAATGGCTTTCGCTGTACGGTCGCTGTCTCCAGTCATCATGACGATCTTGGAAATACCAAGCTTCCTCAGTTCTTTGATCACCTGTGTGGACTCTGGACGAAGTGGATCTTCGATACAGATGACAGCAGCCAGACGTCCTCCAATCGCCAGATACAGATGGGAATACTCTGGTGGAAGACTGTCAAATTTGTCCATCTCACTCTCCGGAATCACACATTTCTCATCCTCAAATACAAAGTGGTTACTTCCGATGATAACTCTCTCATCACCAATGTAAGAGGCGATTCCGTGTGCTACGATATAATCAACCTTGGAGTGCATCTCCTCATGAACCAATCCACGATGAATAGATTCCTGCACCACCGCATTCGCCATGGAATGTGGGAAATGCTCTTCCAGACAAGCAGCGATCCGCAGCATCTCATTCTGATCACGACCTTCGAAAGTCACCACATCCGCTACCGTTGGCTGTGCCTTGGTCAAGGTACCCGTCTTATCAAAAACAATGGTATCCGCATCTGCGATGGCCTCTAAGAACTTGCCGCCTTTCACGGTCATCTGATAACTGCTGGCCTCTCTCATGGCAGCCAATACGGATAATGGCATAGCCAGCTTCAAAGCACAGGAGAAATCTACCATCAGAATGGACAGAGCCTTGGTTGTATTTCTGGTAATCAGCCATGTTAAAGCCGTACCGCCCAGACTCCATGGAACTAATGCGTCCGCTAAGCTGGATGCCTTACCTTCTACGGAAGACTTTAATTTCTCAGACTCCTCGATCATGGTTACGATACGCTCAAATCTGGTAGAACCTGCCGCCTGTTTGATGCGGATGGTGATAGAACCTTCCTCAATAGCAGTTCCTGCATATGCGTAAGAACCGATCTCTTTCTTCACTGGAACAGACTCACCGGTCATGGAAGCCTGGTTGACCATAGCCTCGCCAGCCTCTACGATACCGTCTAACGGGATCACGTTACCGGTGTGGACCACTACCAGGTCGCCTTCGCGGATGTCAGATACTGGAACTAATACTTCCGTATCATCAATCTTCTGCCATACCTTTTCAATGTTTAAGGACATGCTTCTTGCCAGGTCGCCTACCGATTTCTTATGGGTCCACTCCTCCAGCAGTTCGCCAATGCCCAGAAGGAACATGACGGAGCCTGCTGTATCGAAGTCATTGCGGATAATGGAAACCGCAATCGCTGTGGCATCCAGCACTTCAACCTCGATCTTGCACTTCATCAGACAACGGATACCCTTCCATACATAACGGATGGCTTTGATCGTGGTATAAACTGCACGCACCGGAGCCGGAAGAAACAGTTTGGTACACAGACGTCCCAGACACCGGTTTACCAGTTTGTCCTGATATTCCTGATTCAGCTCCCGTCCGCTGTCCATCGGAACGATTTCATTTAATGTCTCATCTTCGTAAGTAAAATCCAAAATCGCACGGATCAGCTCTTTCCGTTCACCGCGGAAATGGATCACTGCGTCTGCAGTCCGTTCATAAACCTTTGCCTCTTCCACCATCGGCTGATTTGAAAGAAACCAGGCCAAAAGATCGGCCTGGCGCATGGTCATGTGATTCTGGCAAAGATGAATACGGATTCTGCCTTTTATCTCATGCCTGATTGTAAATTTCATGTTACTCTTCCACCTGCTCCTCAACAGTCTCTTCTACTTCTGGATCAGCAGCCTTTGCAGCTTCCTCAGCACGAACACGGTTGATCTCTTTTGCTTCTGCTAAGATGTCACCAGCATTCTCCTGGATATTGGTAGCAGTAGTCATAAC
>CAKRWX010000235.1 GCA_934418055.1 uncultured Lachnospiraceae bacterium | reverse complement strand
CGCACCAGCAGACCGTCGGAACCTCCTCGATCACATCTGCCACCTCCATCAGGCGTCTGGAGCCCTCGAACACATGGTTCTGGAAATCAGTCTTTAATCCATAACAAAGCACCGGAATTCCATAAAAATCCACCAGATCCGATAAAATATCCACTTCTTCAGCACTTAAAAACTGCGCCTCATCCACCAGAACCGCGTTCACCTTCTGTCCGTGATAGCAATACTCTTCGCTGTCCTTAGACCAGGTCTTTGCAATCTCTGCCAGAAACTCATCCACATATTCCGCCGGAGCAGAAAGCCCCATCCGCGACTGTATCACATTCGCCCCATCCCGCTGGTCTGTCCGCGGCTTTAACAGCACTGCATACTGCCCGCGCTCCTCATAATTATAGCGAACCATCAGCACGTTGGCGGATTTGGAACTGCCCATCGCGCCATACCGGAAATATAATTTTGCCATTTTACTGCCCCTCAATCCACATTTTTTATCAGATACATTTTCCGCAGCCATTCACCTCTTCCGCCTTGCATAAAAGCAAACAGAATGGTTGAATCATTACATATCTTTCCTATCTTACCATAGTTTCATGAGTTTCGCAGTATATTTCTCTCGAATTCTTGATAAAAGCCCCGGTCTTCCAATTGGAAATACCAGGGCTCTATCAATTTATCTCTGTAAGCGTCCTATTTTATTTTCCCATTACTGGGCTAAAATCTTCTGACCTTCCGTATACAGCTCTGCAGACGCATCCTTTGCAGTCTTTGCACCGTAAAGAATCTCTTCTACCAGGTTGTCTGCCTTTTTAAAGAACTCTGCTGCTGTCGTTGGCGCACAAGGGCTGATGGTGGAAGCATTCGGAGCTACTACCGTGTTGATGAACTCGATCTCTTTCTGGCTTGCCTCTGGAAGCTCTGCAGAAATGGCATCTGCTACCACAGTCGTAGCCGGGATTCCTCTTTCTGCCAGAAGGACTTTGTTGCAGTCGATATCATTGATCAGGTAATTTAACACCTTCACTGCCTCTTCTTTTTCTGCAGAATTAGCAGATACGCAGAAGAACATGCTTGGATGCAGATAATCTGCCTTTACCGGATCCTTTGCAGGCCATGTGCTGTAAGCCAGTTCTACACCCTCTGGAGCTGCACTCTGCATCGCGTTTAACTGGTTAGACCAGTAGCATGCACACCAGGACTGGGTCTCTGGAGTAGAATAGTAAACCAATGGACACTGCTCAACGGAGTTCTTCGTTAATTCTGCGTAGATCTCTGCCTTTAACATCCAGCCTTCCTGGTAACCGGTCTCATATACCTGGAAGAACGGCTCAAACATCGATGAATCATCAGAAGCGAATCCTTTGTCCTTAAACATATTTTCCACACCTTCACCACGAAGGATGTATGTCATCATACTTTCTGCGTTCGCAAATGCCAAATCTGTTTTTACTCCGGATTTTTCATAGATCTCACGGCTGACGTCCATGAACTCATCCAGGGTCATATTGTTTTTGATCTCGATTCCCAGTTCATCTGTCAGCGTTTTATTATAGATCAGTGCCGGAGCATTCTGTCCGGAACAGATCGCATATAATTTTCCGTCAACGGAACCGGAATCCAGAATGGACTGGTCAATGGCGGATACATCCAGAAGTCCGGATTCTACATACGGTCCCAGATCTTCCAGAAGTCCGTTATCCACATACTGCTCCAAAGCAGAGGTATAGCCCATCTGGATCAGATCCGGCAGTGCGTTTCCTGCTGCCGCAGTTGCCAGTTTTGTCCAGTAATCGCTCCACTGGGCTGGCTGTGCGTCAAACGTAACGCCTGGATTCGCCGCGCTGTACATATCCAGCACTTCCTGTGTCCGGTCATTTCTCAGCTGATTGCCCCACCATGTAAAGGTCAGCTTCACATCCTTGGCTTCTGCGCCTGCCGTGGTCTCTGCTGTGGTCTCTGCCGCTTCCGTCTTCGCTGCTTCCGTCGAAGCCGCTGTTGTTTCCGCCGGTTTGCTTCCTGAGCATCCTGCCAGGCTTCCACCTACCATCAGCGCCGCCAGCATCAGTGACATACTTTGTTTTCTCATAAACCGCTCCTCCTTTTATGACTCTTCTAGTACTGCTTCCGTACCATTTTCATCTGATATGGTTATTATAGCTTGATTTTTTGTGCAATCCTATCAAAATATCTGATGTTTTATAATAAAAAACTGACTTTTTTTGCTTTTGCTTTTCTTTCAAACCGTTTGTGAGCTATAATGATGTTGGTGGCAAAAGCTTATGCCGCCTCTGATACGATCAACTATCACTTTAGCAGGAGTTTTCTATGGTTAGCCGAATCCGAAAGATCTTTGACCATGCGTCACTGGAACAGAAACTAATGGCCCTTGTCAGCAGTATCCTGTGTCTCACCCTGGGTACCGTTCTTCTTCTGGGCTTTCATTTTATCAACCGGCAATATACGGAGACTGTCTATCAGTCCATGGCGGCTTCCTCCCGCCTGATCTCGGTTTCTTTAGAGACTCATTTACATGATGCCCTTCAGCTGACCGATGTGATCCGGACTGATTCCAGCCTGCAGCGCCATCTTGATCTGATCCATAAGAACGGGGATTATCTGACTGCAGGATCCAGGGAAACCATCTATAAAACCCTGCAGAGCCTCTATCAGCAGCATAAACAGCCTTATCTGGTCTATTCTGCAATTATTAACCCTCGTTTTCTCACCTATACGTATGGCTATGGATATGATAAGCTGAGTGAAGCCTTAATTTCCCAGATTCTGGACACGGCAGATGCCGCCCACGGCTCTCCTGTATGGATTCCTGACCAGTCCGGCCGCTATCTGTTTCTGGCCCGACAGATCCGGAAGATCGACCAGCTGGAGCTTTCTGACCTTGGAACACTGGTGATTGCTGTTGATATGAATGTTTTATTAGAGGAGCTGACACAGGAAACCAAGAATTTCCAGAACATTTTCTGGTACATCTGTAAAAATGACCAGGATTTCTATTCCGCTCCACAGCTGGACGAGACAGTCCTGGAGCAGGTGCGCCATCAGACCGGAGCTTATCATACCATCATCACCCATGGACATTCTTATCTGGTCTTAAAAGGTTCTTTAAAATCCCTGAAATGGGATTATTTCCAGTTGCTGCCTTATGATGCCATAACCAGATCCCGGCACTATGTAGTCCGGGTGTATGTGATCGCGATTGTTGCAGGTGTTGCCCTGACTATTTTCCTGATCCATCTGTCGATCCGCCAGATCACCCACCATATCAGTATCCTGTGTCAGAAAATGGCCTCCTTCCATGGTGACAGCTCCCAGATCATCCAGACTCCTTATGATTATTCCAAACGGACAGACGAGATCGGCCAGTTAAATCATTACTTCGACAGCATGGCTTCTGAGATTGAATCCCTGATCAACAATGACTATAAGCTGAAGCTGGATCTGAAAAATATGCAGCTAAAAGCCCTGGAATCCCAGATCAACCCACATTTTCTTTACAATACCCTGGATTCCATCCATTGGCGGGCCATGGCAGGCGGCAACGAGGAGATTTCAATTATGGTTGAATCTCTTGGAACCTTGCTGAGGGCCTCCCTCAGCCAGAAGCATTCGCTGGTTCCCTTAAAAGAAGAGCTGGAGCTGGTACACCGCTATCTGCTGATCCAGAAGATCCGCTATGAAGAACGGCTGCTCTGTGCATTTCTTATCAATGGCCAGCCGGTTTCTCTTCCCGATCTGGAAAATGAGATCCCTCTGGAAGAAAATTTAGGAAAAATCCTGATCCCTCCATTTACCATCCAGCCTCTGGTGGAGAATTCCATCAAATATGGTCTGGAGCAGTTTCCAGAGGAATGCTCTATCATCATTGAACTATCCGCTGATCAGGATCATTTATTGATTCAGGTGAAAAATAATGGATCTATTTTTGAAGAAGATCTGTTGGAGCATCTGGAACATTCCGAATCCAGAGCCCACGGCTTAGGGATCGGTCTGTTAAATATCAACCAGAGGATCCGGCTCCTGTTCGGTCCTGAGCATGGGCTTTCGTTATACAACGAAAATGGCTTTGCTATTGCAAGTATCCGTATTCCAATTACCTATCATGAGGAGGCGCCAATATGCTGAAACTAGTGATCGCAGACGATGAACGGGTGATCCGGGAAACCATTTCCACCATCATTGACTGGAAACAATACGATATTGAACTGGTGGGACTCTGTAAAAATGGCCTGGAAGCTTATGATGCAATTCTGGACGAATCTCCTGACATTGTTCTGACAGATATCCGTATGCCCGGCATGGATGCCATGGAACTGCT
>CAKRWX010000234.1 GCA_934418055.1 uncultured Lachnospiraceae bacterium | reverse complement strand
GGTCTGTATGGGTACTTCCGATCAGATCATTGGCATTGGCTTCTGTATAGCCATGGTAGATCTGTACATCGCCCTTTCGGATCTTTACAGACGGATTGGCTTTCATCCGGATTTTGGAGGTCATGGTTTCGATCTCCACCGTATCCCCGGCCTTTATTCCCATTTTCCTTGCATCCTCTTCATTCAGATCAGCCATTGGCTCTTTTCTTAAGCTTCTGGTCCATGCAAGATTGTGAAGACGGGAATGGATCGCGTTAGGAATACGGGAACCGGTAACTAAGATCAGCGGATATTCCTTTGGATCGGCTCCTTCATCATCTAAAGTACCTTTCCAGGTTGGGATCGGGTCTAAGCCCATATCCTTAAATTCTGCAATATAATTAGAATAAAACTCAAACTTGCCGCTGGCTGTATTCATTCCATTTTTTGTAAATTCACCAGGAACCACATCCCGTGCTTCCGGCACATGGATCGGCAGATCGCTGGCCTTCATATCATCAATGGTAACGCTCAGATCCCTGATCATGTAATTGATCTCCGCTTCATAGCCTTCTCTTAAAAGAGGATCATCCAGATCCATTACATCTGCCAGTTCCTTTAAGATCTGAACATCACTTTTAGACTCATATAATGGCTTGATCACAGGCTTTGTAAAGGTAGCGTAGCCGCCCATATATGCTTTAAATTCCCCGCGCTCATAAGAAGTACAGGCCGGAAGAACGATATCCGCATACTTGGCTGTATCTGTTAAGAACAGGTCTACATCTACGAAGAAATCCAGTGATTTTAATGCCCGGTACATCTTCTGTGTATCCGGGAACATTTTTGCGTTCATGCCTGCGCCATACAATGCCTTGATCGGATATGGAGTTCCTTCTAAGATCTGTCTGGACAGATCCATTGCCTGAAATTCCGGCATGAAGTTGCTCCACAGCGGGTCTTTCCGACATCCGATCGCATCGGATCTTCTTGGGGGCATTACATCCAGATAATATTCATGCTCATACATATGGTAGCCTGCAGGCATATCATAAAAGGTAGATTTCTCCGGGATCTGGCCCCCTGGACGGTCGAAGTTTCCAGTCAAACCATTGAGGCAGATCATAGCACGGTAATTCTGGAAACCATTAATATGGTGGGTCAGGGAACATGATGTCTCGGTAATGGATGCCGGTCCGCTTGTTGCATACAGCTTAGTTGCTGCGTAGATGTCTTCCGGCTTCAGTCCCGTGATCCTTGCGGTGCGCTCCAGATCAAACTGCTTTACATACTCTGCGTACTGCTCAAAACCGTAAGTATATTTCTCAATATATTCCTTGTCATGCCAGTTATTCTGGATGATCAGATTTGCCATTCCAAGAGCTAAAGCTCCGTCTGTTCCCGGTTGGATCTGAAGGTGGATATCCGCCAGCTTCTGGGTAGCCGGTGTTTTTCTCGGATCAATGATAATGAATTTCTTTCCCTGAGCCTTTAACTTTAACAGTCTTGCTGACATCAGGTGATTAGAATGGAAGGCATTTAAGGCAAAACCCAGGATCACATTGGAATTTTCCATATCCGGGTCAGAGTTTAAGCCTACCGTTGCTTCCCATGCCATTTCACTGGCTTTAAAGCAGGTACTGCACTCTGTTCCATAATTGATGCTTCCAAAAGAATATGCAAATCTGTGAAGATACTGTCTGTACCATTTTGTATAGCCGGAGAAGAAGGCAACGCTGTCTGCGCCATACTCCTTCTTTGTTTTTAACAGATTATCGGCAATGATCTTATATGCCTCATCCCAGCTGATCGGCTCAAACTTTCCTTCTCCCCGTTCTCCCACTCTGCGAAGAGGTGTTTTAATGCGGTCTTCCCTGTAAAGGTACTGGCGGCCGGCAGAGCCCTTGGTACACAGTTTTCCGTGATTTCTCGGGTGCTCTTTCGTTCCCTCTAATTTTATGATCCGCCCGTCCTTTACATAGGCATCTACCCCGCAGTGCATACCCGGACAGCAGATATCACACAAAGTCCGTTTTACCTGGATGCCGGTCTCGTCACAGGCTATTTTCGCCTTTTCCAGTTCCTTTATATCCACAGTTTAAAACCTCCGTTAGTCCCTTAACATTAAATAGTAAATAATTTTCCAAGATAAGGGATCTTATCCCCCACTCTCGCTTTTCTAAGCGCGCCCCACAGTGTTACCTGATTGCTGGTAAGCACCGGAAGACCAAAGTCTGTTTCAATGGTTGAAATAATATCAAATGTATTCATACCGGTGCAGCTGATAAAGATACAGTCTGCCCCAGTAAGGTCTAATCTCTTTACATGCTGGTAAATATCATAAGGACGGTCACCCAGCTCATCCAGGCTGACTCTCTCAGAAGTCATTCCCTTAATCGTTGTAACTTCAATTCCATTATCCTCTAAAAACTGCTTCTCAAGGGCATTTGTCTCATCTGGATAAGGAGTTACAACTGCAGCCCTGTTTCTTCCCAGTGCCTTAAAAGCATCTAACAGGGAAGTGCTGGTGGTAAGTCCCGGATATCCGCAGGTCTCTTCAATGGTCTTGATGCATTTCTTGTCAAAACCGCTTCCTCCGATCAGACTTCCGGAAGTACAGCCAAAGGTAACTACATCAAAAGGCAGATTGTCTGCAAAAATAGAAGCAGAGCCTTCCAGGCATTTCACCATATCCATTAACTCATTAGGAGTTGGATTTCCGGAAAATGGGATACGATTGGTTACGACCGCTACACCTTCCGGTGCAAAACGGTGAAAATCTGCTTCGATCGCTACACCTGTTGTTGGCGCGATCACTCCGATCATTGCTCTCCAGTTATACAGCATACGATTTCCTCCATTGTCATTTCATCACCAAAGCCTGCATTTTCAAGGGTTCTTCCGTTCTTCAGATACTCTTTTCCATTTACTGCGGAAGCCAGTGTTACAACAGACTGCAGAACCGGCATGTCTACTCCCAGTCTCTTTGCACAGGACAATGCCATGGCAGCACAGGAAGCAGCATCTTCTTCAATATAGCGGTGATGCAGGCTGTCCGGGCCGTCCAGTGTGCGGAATACAGAATATTCCGGATGATTTTTCCAGTCGATCAGTTCCTCAAAAAACTCAGTTGCAGAGTCTCTTTCCTCCAGACCAAACTTTGCAAGAAGTTTAATACGTTCCTGGCGGATCGCTTCCACACAGGACACTGCATATGGGGTCAGACCATGCTGGAACAGTACAAATTTTTCACCCATTTGTTCAATGGTGCTGGATGCCAGCAATGTAGTTCCAATATGTAAAACATAGTTATCAGATAAAAGAGCGCCCTCTAAAACATGTTTATTTGCCTTAAAATCCAGAACGCCTTCATTTCTCTTAATAAATTCCTCTGTTTTATTTCCAGGAAGAGCTGCCACACGTTTGGTGCGGATTGGAAGTCCTACGGTAACCTCTGCCGGTGATGCCAGACGGCACGGGCATAAGTTTCCTTCCATTTCAGCTAAGATCACATCTTCCGGAACGCCTTTTTCCTTAAATACCTTCTGGAAGATAAAGGAACCAAGATTTCCCGGAAGGACCAGTACGCTGGAACCTGGCTGTAAATAAGGCGCAATGGCATTTGCCACTTCCTCATGACGTGCTGCAGGTACGCACACCATTACCAACTGTGCGCTTTCTACTGCTTTCTTAAAATCATGGGTAACGCAGGCTGGCATGTAAATGCCTCTGCCAGCTCTGCCTCTTAATAAGATGCCTTTATTTTCTTCAATTTCCTTTAATTCTTTCTCAAACTTTTCTGTATCACAGATCGTAACAGAAAAACCTTTTCCAGTGAGATATGCGGTTGCCGCATGGCCTGTAGAGCCGCCTCCGATCACAGTAATATTCTTTACCATTTTTCTGCCTGCCTTTCTCCCGCTTGATCGTTTTTAATTTTGATATTGTGGTTCTCTATATTGTGATCTTAGATTGTCAGATATTTGCCGATCACTGCCATATCTTCTGTATCTTCCAGTTTATTTAAAATGAAATCACAAAGCTCATCCTGCTTCTCAGGACTCATGAGACCGTCAGTTGCCAGCTTGAAGCATGCGATGCACTCTTCTCTGGTGTATGGGTTCTGAGGATGTCCCTTGGGGAACTGTACAGCTTCTTCATAAACAGTGCCGTCTTCCATTACCATTTTCATGGTGTAAGAAGGATAAGAGCCCTGCTGGAAAGTATCAAAGTTGGAGCTGATCAGGGAAGTTTCACCTACGCCATGTACCTTGGAAGCCATTTTCAGGATTTCTGGGTCTCTCAGGTACTTTTCATCTAACCACTGGGTTCCTACCTTCGGTCCCTTTAAGTACATAGCCATGCAGAATGGGATGCTGAACTGTGCAGCTACTAAAGAA
>CAKRWX010000233.1 GCA_934418055.1 uncultured Lachnospiraceae bacterium | reverse complement strand
GACCTGGACGTATTAAAGAAATTGTTGACATCAATATTCCATACCCGAGAACTCAGGAGACCAAGATGACACCAGAATTCCTGGAATTAAAGAACCACATCTGGAGTCAGGTATATCAGGAGTACTTAGAGGTACGTAAATAAAAGGAGGAAACTATTATGAAGAAAAGAACACTCAGCTTACTGATGGCAGCATCCATGACCGCTGGTCTGTTAGCAGGATGCGGAAGCTCCAAACCAGCAGAGACCACTGCAGCACCTACTACAGCGGCAGCAACCACTGCAGCTGAAACAAAGGCAGAAGAGACCACAACTGCGGAAGAAACAAAAGAAGAAGTAACTCCTGTTACCTTAAATATTGCTTATATGCCAAACTATGGAAGCCTCTGGTCCATTGAAAATGCCATTGATCAGGGCTATTTAGAGGAAGAGGGAATTACTGCGAACTTAGTAGAGTTCCAGGATGGACCTACGATCATTGCCGCTATGGAGTCCGGAAGTATCGACCTTGGATATATCGGACAGGGCGCTCACAAGCTTTGTATCAACGGACAGGCAACCATCTTCGCATTATCCCATATCTCCAATGGTGATGCACTGATCGGTGGTCCTGGTATTAAAACGGTAGAAGACTTAAAAGGAAAAACCGTTGCATATTCTTCCGGAAGCTCCAGTGAAGATATTTTAGTAAACTCCTTAACAAAGGCCGGTATGACCATGGATGATATTACCGCTATGGATATGGATGCATCTGCAATCGTAACTGCGATGTTATCTGGCGGTGTTGACGCAGCAGCTACCTGGTCTCCAAACAGCTTAAAGATCTTAGAAGAGATGCCGGAAGCAACCAAACTGACCGACAACATGACCTTCTCCGATCAGACCGTATCCCTGGCAAGCTGGATCTGCATGCCAAAATACGCAGAAGAAAATCGTGACGTATTAGTCCGCTTCACAAGAGCATTATTTAAAGCAATGGATTACGCTGCAAACGATCATCAGGAAGAGACTGCTGCATTAGTAGCTGCTCAGGTTGCTCAGGACAAAGACAGCGTTTACGAGCAGCGTGGTGACGCTCAGTGGCTGACCGGTAAAGAAGTTGCGAAAGGCGCAGCAGACGGAACTGTTGAAGGCTACTACGAGCTGCAGAAACAGAACTTTATCAAATCTGGTGCCGTTGAGGTTGATCCTCCTGTAGCTGATTATGTTCTGTTAGATGTTATGAAAGAAGCCGGTGAGTATTAATTCCGCAGATTCATATTGAAAAAACCAGAAAACGCGTCATTTCAGGCGCGTTTTCTGCTCATTTATGGTATACTGATGATGATGTATCAAGGACAAACGTGTTTTGGTACAAGGGGGCTATTGAATATTTCATATCACAATAAAGGAGAGGGGAAAACATGAGACACGATTATTATTATTACAACAAAGAAGAGCTTCTGAGAGATCCGAAGATCCCGCTGATCGTCATGGATGATAACCAGCAGGTATTCAAATCCATGGCAGATGAGATGGTGGAAGAGATCAAACGGAAGAATGCACTTGGCGAGACCACCGTTTTTATCTGTCCGGTTGGTCCGGTTGGCCAGTATCCATATTTTGTGGACATGGTCAATGAACAGAACATCAGTTTGAAAAATGTCTGGTTCATCAACATGGATGAGTACCTGACGGATGAAAAGACCTGGATTCCGAAAGAGCATAAGTTAAGTTTCCGTGGTTTTATGGACCGTACCGTTTATACCAAGGTAAAACCAGAACTTTTAATGCCAGAGGAGCAGCGAGTATTCCCAGACCCGAAAGATCCGGGACACATCCAGGATGTCATTGAGAAATTAGGCGGTGTGGATATCTGCTTTGGCGGCATCGGCATCAACGGCCATGTCGCATTCAATGAAGCTTCTGACGAGATGACTCCGGATGAGTTTTTAGCACAGCACACCCGTGTATTGGAGATTTCCCGTGAGACTAGAGTAGCCAACTCCATCGGTGATTTAAACGGTGCGTTGGATGATATGCCGCATTACTGCGTTACCATCGGTATCAATGAGATTTACCATGCAAGAAAGATCCGTTTAGGCTGTTTCCGCGACTGGCACAGAAGTGTTGTCCGCCATGCGGCTTATGGTGAAAGATCTGCCCATTTCCCGGTAACTCTCTTACAGGGACATCCGGATATCAATCTGAAATTTACGGAATTTGTTGCCAATCTTCCAGAATGATAATAGAGACTAAACAGCTGCGACGGAGAAAATAAAAACATATGCTGATCATTTTAACGATATGCCTGGTTCTGATGTCTGCGATGCTTCTTTTATTAAAGAAAAGCAGAGAGTCCCTCTATCTGATGGGACTTTGTGTCAGTCTGATGCTTGAAATCTGTGGTGTGATGATCTTTATTGCGAAAAAGGGCGGGATTTCTCTGGAAGTAGTACATTTTCTGTATTTTTCCAAAGCAGTCCAGACCAGACTCCAATATTTTCTGATCACCCTCAACCAGCTTGGTTATCTGATCGCCATTGGCCGTTTCCTGTTTCCACTGTTTTTAGTGGAAATGGCGCTGAAGCTTTCCATGGTTCCTGCTATCCGCAGGAATGGAAGGCTTCAGCTTTTTGCGGCTTTGGTGCCGGCTGCCATGCTGATTTTATATTTTCCGCCGATTTACCGGATCCTGGTAGCCGGGAATGAAGCACTCCAGAAAACTTTTGCGACACTCAGCAGGTTCTGGATCGATCTTTACCTGTTATTCGCCATCGGATTGCTTTTATATGAATTATTTTCTATTACATTAAAGTTTGTCCGCAGGCAGTTTGTACAGGTAACTCTGTTTCTGATTGCATTGACTGGAATCTATATTTTGTATTACAATCAGGATCCCGGACAGGTATACCGCTTTTACAGTTATACAACAGCCTGGAACAAGGGAATCGGCTATCTGCAGATCTCTCCATCCATTCACAGCTACATGCTTCTGGTTGTGGTCAATGTGATCTGCTCGATTCTTGGGTTTTACAGTCTTCTCACCTTTACCAGAGGAACCTACCGGGAAAATATGGAAGATGTGGTGATGGAACGGAAGTTCGATACGGCAAAGATCGGGGCTTCTACCTTTGTCCACAGCATGAAAAACCAGCTGCTTTCCAGCCGGGTGATCTACAAACGGATCGACCAGCTTTATGAACAGCCAGAGCTGGATGCCGGAAAATTAAAAGAATACATCGACACGCTCCGGACTGTCAATGATGCCATGTTATTGCGGATGGAAGAATTATATCGGTGTGTAAAGACCAAATCCATTTTTATGGTACCGGTAGCGATTTCTGACCTGGTGGCGGATACGCTGGAACGATTTCATGGAAAATATCCGGAGGTCACAGTCCTGGTGGAGAATGCCGGGGTGGAGCGGATCCTGGCTGATAAAGTCCAGTTAGGTGAAGCTCTTTATAACCTGCTTGTAAATGCCCAGGAAGCGGTTTTGTCCGCGGATCGGGGAGAGAAGGGTGAAGTCTCTTTAAAAATCCGTAATGAAAGACTTTACACTGTGATAGAAGTGCGAGATAATGGATGTGGTATGGCAAAGCATCAGATCAAAAAAATCTTTGAACCATTTTATTCCAGTAAAAATTCCAATTCCAACTGGGGAATGGGGCTTTATTATGTCCGTGAGATCGTAAAAAGCCATCTGGGGTTTATGCGTGTAGACAGTACCGAGGGGAAAGGAAGCTGTTTTTACATTTTATTGCCAAAATACCAATAACTGTACGTTAGAATTTTCTTATCGATCAGACAAAGAACGATTTTGATCGTACATAAAAGAAAAGAGGGTGTGGTACAATGGCAGGAACTTACAAGATCATGATCGCGGACGATTTCCCGATTTTACGGGAAGATCTGGCGGAGGTGATCGGAGAACAACCGGATATGGAGGTTGTTGGGGAAGCCTCGACCGGCAAGGAAATTGTGGCTTTGGCGGAAAACATGGATTATGATCTGATCCTGATGGATATTGAGATGGAGACCATGAATGCGGGAATTACCGCTACCGAAATGATCCGTGACAAAAATCCTCAGGCAAAGATTATTTTTCTGACAGCCCATGAGCTGCGGGAGATCATCATCACCGCCATGGGGGCCGGGGCATTGGATTATATTGTAAAGGGATGCTCCGATGAAGAGCTTCTTTATCATATCCGCTGTGCCCTGGAGGGGCATCCGGTCATGCAGGGACAGATCCAGCAGACGGTGATGCAGGAGTATGCAAGACTTCAGAAAAGCGAGCGGAGTCTGTTGTTCTTCATCAATAACATTTCCAGACTGACAGCTTCGGAGCGGGAGATCATCCGGCTTTTGCTTGAAGGACGGAAGGTTCATGAGATCGCTGGGATCCGGTGCGTGGAGAGCAGCACCATCA
>CAKRWX010000232.1 GCA_934418055.1 uncultured Lachnospiraceae bacterium | reverse complement strand
AGAAAGAGTATCGTGCCTGGAGTGGTCAGCCTTGATACGTTGAAAATCCATCACTCCCTGAAAGTAAGACCCTATGAACCGGCGGTGGGATATTATGATGGAAATCCGTTTCATGAGGTAGCAAAAGAAGCAGCACGTATGGTGAATGCAGGATTTATGTTGAATGTAGTGCAGGATCCGCATAAGAACATTGTGGGAGCTGTGGCCGGAAATCTGGAAAAGGCACATGCCGCTGGCGTGGAACTTTGCCGGAAAGAAAATATCATTGATGTGCATGGACGTGCGGATCTGATTATTACAAGTCCGGGAGGCGCGCCGCGGGATATTGATTTGTGGCAGAGCCAGAAGGCATTATCCGTTCCGGAACTCGTGTGTGTGCCGGGGAAAACAACATTTATTCTTGTGGCAGAAGCAAAAAAAGGCATTCCACAGATGTTTGTTGACTGGATGAGCAGTGCGAATACTCCGGAGGATGTGATCGAGCGTTACCGGAGAGAAGGATTCGGAATAGGAAGCAACAAAGCCTTTATGTATGCCAGATGTATGTTAAAGGGCAGAATCATTCTGGTAAGTGAGGGAATGACAAAAGAGGAGGCTCGGCGTGTCAAGCTGGAACTGGCTCCTGACCTGAAGACAGCAATTCAGATGGCTCTCGAAAAACAGAAACCGAAAAAGGTAATTGTTCTGCCAAGAGCAGTCAATATGATACCTAATATAATAGAAAGGGGATAAAAATTATGATTTCAATGAAAGGAGCATGTGATCTTCACATTCACACATCACCGGATATTTTTGCAAGAATTGCCAATGATGTAGAAACGGCAACCGTTTGTCGCGACGCAGGCATGAAAGCCATTGTGCTGAAATGTCATGCAGATACTACAATGACCCGTGCATGGCATACCCAGAATCAGGTTCCGGGGATTCGGGTATACGGAGGAATTGTCCTGAACCTGAATGTAGGCGGAATAAATCCGGCTGCTGTAGATGTTGCACTCAAAATGGGCGCGGTAGAGGTCTGGATGCCAACCTATCATTCACTGGCACATTATCAGGCAACGGGTCTGATGGGCGGATATGGTCACCAGGGAGCAGATGTGAAAACAAGCTATCCGGTAAAGCCAATCACGATTTTGGATGAAGCGGGAAATCTGATTCCGGAAGTTTACCAGATTCTGGAACTGGTAAAAGCGCATAATGCAATCATTGGAACCAGCCATCTGGGATCGGAAGAGGCTTTGAAGCTGATTCGCGCAGCCAGGGAAATGGGATGTCAGAAGGTGGTTCTGACGCATCCGTTTTTCAATCCGCCGAAGTGTACTGTAGAGCAGGTGAAAGAAGCAGTAGATCTTGGCGCGTTTGTGGAATTCTGTTCCGGTAATGCCCTCAGCCCGATTCCGGCTCCGATTCCGCTGGAACTATATAAAGAAGTGATCGATCAGTGTGGAGCAGAACAGCTGATTATTTCCAGCGATACCGGTCATCCGAGAAAGACCATGGCACCGGAAACCAGCAGGATGTTTGCGCAGAGCCTGACTTACAAAGGGGTAAAAGAAGCAGATCTGGAGCGCATGCTGAAAGATAACTACCATAAATTGATTGATTTTGAGGATTAATCAGAATCGTATATACAAAAAATGCGGCCGGCATTTTTGCCAGGCCGCATTTTCATCAGATAATGTTTATTTGAATGTGATACATACCGGACTTCCGGTCGGAATGATATTTAAGGTTGGAATCAGCTGTCCGGTAACCGGGTCAAAGTTAAACTCGATGATGGTATCGCTGTCCTCGTTTGCAACATAGCATTTGCCGTTTGGAGCAAAGCAGAAGAAACGCGGAGTCTTTCCGAGACATGGATAGAATCCGGTATTCTTAAGGTAGCCAGTGTACGCATCAATGCGATAAACAGCGATGCTGTCTGTATAACGGTTGGAGACGAGAACGAATTCACCGCTCGGGTCTATCATTACTTCGCTGGCATCAGAGTAGGAGGTAATGGTTTCCGGTACGGTGGATAATTCCTGAAGAGCTTTCATTTTTCCGCTTTCCTCGTCAAACTGGAAGTACAGGACTTTATCGCCCTTTTCTTCACACATATACAGCCAGCGGTTGTTCGGGTGCATGGCAGCGTGGCGTGGCTCATCCCAGGTTCTTGCCATAAAACGGTCAGTCTCAGTCAGAGAGCCGGTAGCGGGATCGTATTTTAATGCGCGCATTTGACCAAAACCATTGACGCGGCCTTGTGCGCAGGCAAAAATATAGTTTTTCTTCTGATCCCAGAGACACTGATGTACCGTGGATACTTTACCCGGTTCTTTTCCCTCATAAGTGAAAGTGGAAACGATTTCACCGAGGGAACCGTCCGGATTGCGTTTTACCGTGTAAAGGGTTCCGCCCTGAAGCGTAGCAATGATTACGTGCTTGTTTGCTGCGTCTACCGTGATATCAACCGGGTTCTTGCCTCCAATATCGATGGTATTTAAGTGTTTTAAAGTGCCATCTTCCTGAATCTCATAGGAGGAAGCCAGGGTCAGGTCTCCATGGACACTGTAGAGATACTTTTTTTCCAAATCAAGGCACTGATAGCTTGGGTTTGGCTCAGTGTAAAGGCACTGTTTTTCGTTCCAATGGCCTTCCGGTGAGATTTCGTAAACAACCAGTCCATTTCCGCGGGCATTTCGTTCTTTGGTGGTGCGGCAACCGACGTATGCGTATTTCATGAAAATACCTCCTGATAAATGATAATTTGATTATATAAGAAAAAAGTAACAAAGTAAAATTCTAAATACCAATAGGCATGATATGAAAAAAACTATGATTTTGGGGAAAATTCACAAAAGATATAGAAAAAAAGAATGGCTCATATTGAAAATTAATATTTTACAGAAAATTGTATTTTTGCAATAATAATAAAAAACGTGTAAGGAGAGGAGATACATATGACAGAATTAAGAGTACTTGCAAAATTTGTCCATGATTTGAAATGGGATGCAGTACCGGATGATGTAAAAGAAACAACGAAAAAAGTTCTGATTGATTCTGTGGGTGTTGGAATCGGTGCCTGCCAGAACGAACAGAATGTAAACATTATCCGTGAGTTTACCAGTCTTTGCAGCGATCATACTGTAAGCATCTGGGGACAGAAGGAAAAGACATCACTGTTTCAGGCAGTATTTCTGAATGCACTCGAAGGTCATACTTTGGAGATGGACGATGTTCATACCAGATCGAAAACCCACATTGGAACCGTGGTTACTCCTGCGGTGTGGAGTGTTGCTGAATACGAAAAGAAAACCGGACAGGAACTTTTACTAGCGGAGTTATGCGGCTACGAAGTGACTGCCAGAATAGGAATGGCACTTGGAGTATCTGCCCACAGAAATCTTGGCTGGCATGCAACTTCTACAGCCGGTGTGATTGGTGCTGCTGCAGCCTGCGCAAAAATTCTGGATCTGACGGAAGATCAGATTGTATATGCCATGGGAATGGCAGCGCAGGAGGCGGGAGGAACCTGGGCATTCCTGGGAGACGGAGCTAGCTGTAAAATTTTGAATCCGGCAACGGCAGCCTGCACGGGAGCTAAATGCGCATATCTTGCAAAAGCAGGCATGACCGGTCCGGAACATGTTCTGACAACGGAAGACGGCGGTATGCTTGCGGCTATGTCCAATGGCTATGATGTCAGCAAAGTATCAGCAGATCTTGGAACAGTCTGGGAAGTAAAGTTTATGGATAATAAACCGTATCCATGTTGTAGAAGTACCCACTGTACCATTGATGGCTCTCTCTATTTAAGAGAGCATGAGGGCGTTCGCGCAGATAATGTGGACCATATAGATGTGTTTACATATCTGGTAGGAAACAAGCAGTGCGGTATGAGTGAGGGCAGCATTCATCCAACCAAGGCAGTGGAGGCAAAATTCTCTACACCGTTTACGGTCGCCAGTGCTCTTTTATATGGAAGAGTAACACTGGAGGAGTTTACGCAGGAAAAAATTGACAATCCAGATGTGCAGGAACTCCTCAGCCGTGTAAAGGTAATTACAGAAGATTCCTTTACGGATCAGTATCCGAATCACTGGGGATGCCGTGTGACGGCCTATCTGAAAGATGGAAGAACCTGCGAAGTGACCATACCGGATGCATCCGGCAGCACAGACAATCCATTGACGACGGAACAGCTTACGGCAAAAATCAAAGGAATCCTGCTTCGCGTGATGGATGAAAAGCAGGCAGACCAGACTATGGAATATTTGCACAATATTGAAAGCGTTGAAGAACTTCAAACTGTGTAAAAAATCCGAGCTGATGTTTTTTTTGGTTAAAGTATAGTAAAAAACAAGAATTTACGTTCTCTTTATATCATTTTGACTATACCATCCATAGATATTATGTATTTGAAAAAAATCATCACAAAAAGTATAATAAAG
>CAKRWX010000231.1 GCA_934418055.1 uncultured Lachnospiraceae bacterium | reverse complement strand
GATCCATGTTACCTATGCGGAAGATGCCCAGTTGGGACTTCCTGCCATGATGGATGGACTTGGGGAAATGAATTACGCTGGAATTTATGCCAATAATATCGAGACTCTTATATTAGAAGATGTAAAGATCGAGGGGCAGCATGGTCCGGCTGTGACAGTGGAGAACATTGACAATTTTGTGGAAAAATAATGTGTAAATATGGAGACTGGTGTACAATGATAGCAGAGAGGCGTGAGATATGGCAGTAACAATTAAGGATATTGCGAAGCGCGCAGGCGTTTCCTATTCGACAGTTTCCAGAGCATTAAACGATGTCAGTGCAGGCAGATCAGAGAATAAACAGAAGATTTTAGAGATTGCCAGGGAGATGGGCTATATTCCAAATCAGGCGGCTATTCATTTAAAATTGTCCCGTTCCTATACCATTGGTCTGTATTTTTCCACCATCAGCAAAATGACGTCCCCGTTTGTTCTTCATGACGTGCTGACTGGCGTGTACAGTGTGGTCGGAAGTAAGTATAATGTGGTAGTAAAAGGTATTGATATGCATGAAAAAGGGACCTTGAACCCCAGCTTCTATGACGGAATCATTCTGCTGTCCCAGCGGTCGGAGGACAGCGAGTTTATCAATGAAGTGCTGCAAAAGGAGATCCCCATGGTAGCAATCTGCCGTGTGATTCTTTATGATGTGCCCAATGTGGTGACAGATGAGACCAAGGCCATGGAAAAAGCCATGGATTACCTTCTGGAAATGGGCCACCGGGAGATTGCCGTGATCGAGGGAACCCCGGGACTGGATTCTACCAGACTGCGTCATATAGGATGGAGAAATGCCATGTTGAAACGTGGGCTGAATCCAGATAAAGTACAGGTCGAGACTGGAAATTACCGTTATTCCAGTGGTTATGAGGCGGCAAAAAGAATCCTGAACCAGGAGAAGATTCCGACGGCAATCCTGTGTTTTAACGATGAGATGGCATTTGCAGCCAAAGCGGCAGCAGGTGAGTTGGGACTTCAGGTGCCGGAAGATGTGTCCCTGATCGGATTCGATAACTGGAATATGTCTGCGTATGGAAATATGAAGCTGACGACTGTGGAACGAAATATGGGAGAACTGGCCAAAGAGGGAACCCGGGTCTTGCTTAGGCAGTTGGAAGATGGTATTATAGATCATAGGCGGATCTATTTAGACAATAAACTGATCGTCCGTGAAACTGTAAAAGATATGAGGGAGATTAGCCGATGAAAAGGGTAGAAGATTATGTAAGAAGCATTCCGGATTTCCCGGAGCCAGGCATTATTTTTAGAGATGTAACTACGATTTTAAAGGATGCAGATGGACTGCATCTGGCGATTGACCAGATTTTAGACATGTTAAAGGATGTTGACTTTGATCTGGTAGTTGGTCCAGAGTCCAGAGGCTTTATTTTCGGAGTTCCGGTTGCTTATGCCATGCATAAAGGATTTATTCCGATCCGTAAGAAAGGCAAACTTCCATGCGAGACGGTATCAGAGGAGTATGACCTGGAGTACGGCAGCGCAGTGATCGAGATGCACAAAGACGCTATTCAGCCGGGACAGAAAGTGGTGATCGTGGATGATCTGATCGCCACTGGCGGTACCACAGAAGCTATGATCAAGCTGATCGAGAGACTGGGCGGACAGGTTGTGAAAATCTGCTTTGTGATGGAACTGGCTGGTCTGAAGGGCCGTGAGCGCTTAAAAGGCTATGATGTAGATGCTGTGATCACTTACGAGGGTAAGTAATCTGTGAAATCATGGAGATCGAAAGGACACGTTCTTATAAGAAGACATTTCTTGTGGGAACGTGTCTTTTTCATTCTTTTTTCACAATTTCCCCATAGTATGGACACAGGGAATGGAGTATAATTGGAGAAACAGGAGGGCTTTGTGATGGAACAGACAAAAATATTGGTAGTAGATGATGAAGCCAGAATGAGAAAACTGGTGAAAGACTTTCTTACAATAAAAGGATATCAGGTAATTGAGGCAGGAGATGGAGAAGAGGCGGTGGAGATCTTTTTCCAGCAGAAAGACATTGCGCTGATTTTACTGGATGTGATGATGCCGAAGATGGATGGATGGGAAGTGTTGAAAACCATTCGCCTTCATTCAAAAGTGCCGATCATCATGCTGACGGCCAGAGGAGAGGAACGGGACGAGCTTCAGGGATTTGATCTTGGTGTGGATGAGTATATTTCCAAACCATTCAGTCCGAAGATCCTGGTGGCCAGAGTAGAAGCGATCCTTCGCAGAAGTAATAATGCGGTGGGAGAAGTCATGAATGTGGGCGGTATTGAGATCAATAAGGCAGCTCACCAGGTGACGATTGACGGCAAACCGATTGAGCTCAGCTATAAAGAATTTGAACTTCTTACTTATTTTGCTGAAAATCAGGGAATTGCTCTGTCCAGAGAGAAGATTTTGAACAATGTCTGGAATTATGACTATTTTGGCGATGCCAGGACCATTGATACCCATGTGAAAAAACTGAGAAGTAAACTGGGTGAGAAGGGAGATTACATTAAGACCATCTGGGGCATGGGATATAAATTCGAGGTGGGAGCATGAAACGTTCACTGAGAATTCGTTTTACGCTGATTTTTACAGGGCTTACGGCAGCAATTCTGATCGGTATCTGGTGTGTTAATAACTGGATGCTGGAAAGCTTTTATGTCCAGGACAAAGTTCAGACGCTGGAGCTGGCTTATGAACAGATGAATATTATGGTAATGGATTGTCTGGATGAAGGGAAAGCCATCGCAGATGAATTTGCCGGAAGCGATAAACTGGACAGTGGAGAGCAGACAGATGCAGTCCGGCTGTTGAAGGCGTTAAATGATAAATATAATATCATGACAGTGATCGTGGATGGCATCAATGACAAGGTTATTGTGTCTTCAGCCAGAGATGCTGGTTTTATGATTGATAAGGCCAAGAAATATATTATAGGAAATGATGACCGACGGGCGCAGATCATCAAACAGGACAACAATTTTACGATCCAGAAGACATTTGATCCACATTCCAGGTCATTTTATCTGGAATGCTGGGGCTACTATTCTGATAA
This sequence comes from uncultured Lachnospiraceae bacterium, assembly GCA_934418055.1. Taxonomy (GTDB): domain Bacteria; phylum Bacillota; class Clostridia; order Lachnospirales; family Lachnospiraceae; genus UBA3402. The sequence goes on along the minus strand of CAKRWX010000231.1, from coordinate 1,345 downwards.
CAATACGATCTTTATTATGACAACGCCGTTGGCCAGTATCCGGGAGAGCGTAGAGTTATCGAACCGGTTTCTGGCATATGTAGGAATTGCTGCCTTGATTTTGGGCAGTGTCATTATTTATTTTGTTTCGAAAACGGTCACTTCTCCAATCATGAAGCTGTCAGAGATTGCCAAACGGATGTCCAAACTGGATTTTGAGGCAAAATATGAAGGACATTCCCAGGATGAGATTGGAGTACTGGGTAATAGTGTGAATGTATTGTCTGATCGTCTGAAAGAAGCGATCGGAGAACTGAAGTCGGCCAATAACCAGCTGCAAAAAGATATTGAGCAAAAGGTCCAGATCGATGAGATGAGGAAAGAATTTATTGCCAATGTATCTCATGAATTAAAGACACCCATCGCCCTGATCCAGGGATATGCGGAGGGCCTTACGGAAGGCATTGCTGAGGATCCGGATAGCAGGGATTACTATTGTGGTGTTATTTTAGATGAAGCCAATAAAATGAATAAGATGGTACGTCAGCTTCTGACGCTGACGGCGTTAGAGTTTGGTAATGATCAGGTTTCCGTGGAGCGTTTTGATCTTGTAGAACTGATCCAGGGGGTTTTGTCCAGCGCAGGAATTCTGATTCAGCAGAAAGAGGCGAAGGTTGAGTTTCAGAGCGATCATCCGGTTTATGTGTGGGCAGATGAATTTAAAATAGAAGAAGTGGTGACCAACTACGTCAGCAACGCACTGAACCACCTGGATGGTGACAAGCGGATCTGGATCCGGATCGAGGAACTAGGAGACCATGTGAAGGTAACTGTAGGGAATAATGGAGAACATATCCCAGAAGCAGATCTTCCGAATATCTGGACCAAGTTCTATAAAGTAGACAAGGCACGTACAAGGGCATACGGTGGCAGCGGAATCGGCCTGTCCATTGTAAAAGCCATTATGGATTCCCACCATAGGGAATATGGAGTGGAAAATGTAGACAACGGTGTTGAGTTCTGGTTTACATTGGATGCAAAGACATAAAAATAAGGCGTGTTAGAAAGACGAGTGCAGGAGTTATGATCTGCACTCGTCTTTTGAAAAAATAGGTGTATTTGGAAGAATTGGAAAAAGTCGAAAAAAAGTGAAAAAAGTTGTTGACTTTTTGCTGGCCATTTGTTATTATAATACACGCCCCGTGAGAACGGGGCACGGACTTCTAAAAAAGTTCAAAAATAAATAAAAAAAGTTGTTGACAAACAGAACAACATCTGATATACTAAATGAGTTGCTGCTGAGAACAACAACACAGAGAACCTTGAAAATCAAAGATTGAACAGTATGTAAAACCCTGAAAATTCT
>CAKRWX010000230.1 GCA_934418055.1 uncultured Lachnospiraceae bacterium | reverse complement strand
GGTTTAAGTATAGCGGAGTGTGCTATAATTGTCCATATAAAATCTGCAGGCCGCAGTCAGATAACAATGGCGACAGGGCAGTTGGGAGCCAATATCAGCAGGGTTGCACACCTGTTGCGCCGATCGTAAAACAGGGGCTGGAAAGGAAAGAAATAGAGAGGAGAATGCTGGAAACAATGCAGATCAGACAGGCAGACACAGAGGATCTTCCGCAGCTTTTGGCATTATATGACCATGCACGGATCTTTATGGCAGAACACGGCAATCCGGCCCAGTGGGGAAAAAACTACCCGCCTGAGGAGCTGGTTGAAGGAGATATCCGGAATGGGAACCAGTATGTGGGGGTAGCAGATGAAAGAATTGTGGCAACGTTCTTTTACTGCCCCATGGAAGATACGGATTATCAGGTGATTGAGGGGGCATGGCTGAATGAAGAGCCTTATGGTGTGGTACATCGGATCACCTCCGATGGAACCGTGAAGGGAGCGGCATCCGCATGCCTTACATGGGCCTTTGGGCAGTGTGGCAATCTGAAGATCGATACGCACCGGGATAATGTGGTGATGCAGAATATGCTGAAGAAAAATGGTTTTCAAGCTTGTGGAATCATCCATATCCAGGACGGATCAGAGCGTCTGGCATATCAGAAGACGAAGTGAAGGATAGAATATAAAGGTAGAATATAAAGGCAGTAAACAAGACGAGGAGGGGTTAACATGAAACGTTCAGAAATCAACCAGGCATTAAAAGAGATGGAAGCCATGATCCGGGAGTACCGGATCGCTCTGCCGCCATTTTGCAATCTGACGCCGCAGGAGTGGCAGGGCATGAACCATGAGTATGATGAGATCCGGGACAATATGCTGGGATGGGATATCACAGATTATGGCCTGGGGCGGTTTGACGAAGTGGGATTTTCTTTGATCACCTTGAGAAATGGAAATCCGAAGAAGAAAGACCAGTATCCGAAGCCTTATGCGGAGAAGCTTCTGTATATCAAAGAAGGCCAGATGGCTCCTATGCATTTTCATTGGTATAAGATGGAAGATATCATCAACCGGGGCGGTGGAAATGTGCTGATCCGTGTATACAATTCTACGCCGGAGGGCGAGTTTGCCGATACGCCAGTGACCGTGCATTGTGACGGACGTGCCCATACGGTGCCAGCGGGAACCCAGGTACGGCTGACTCCGGGACAGAGCATCACGGTTTTCCAGAATATGTACCATGATTTCGAACTGGAACCAGGAACTGGCCCGGTGCTGCTGGGAGAGGTTTCCATGTGCAACGATGATGAGCATGATAACCGCTTCTACGAGCCAATCGGAAGATTCCCAGAGATCGAAGAAGATGAGCCACCGTACCGGTTGCTTTGCAATGAATATCCGAAGTGGGAAGATGACTGAGAAGAGATAAAAATATCCTCGTTACTGATTGATTTCAGTTACGAGGATATTTTGCGTTATAGAATGAAGCGATAAACCAAGGCAGGAGAGCTATGATCCGAAAATGGCTGAAATTAAACAGTCAACCGCTTCAGATCCTCATAAAACTGCGGATAAGAGATATTTACGCACTTCGCTCCCAGGATCTCAGTCTCCCCATCACTGCAAAGAGCAGTGACAGCAAATGTCATTGCGATTCGGTGATCTAACTTACTGTCGATGACAGCGCCGTGAAGTGGTCTGCCGCCGCAGATGATCATGCCATCCTCGGTTTCTGTCACATCAGCGCCCATGGCGGTCAGATTGCGGACCATGACGTCGATGCGGTTGGACTCTTTGACCTTCAGCTCTGCCGCGTCTTTGATCACGGTCTCGCCCTCTGCGAAGCAGGCCATAGCGGCGATCATAGGCAGCTCATCGATGAGCGTCGGGATGATGGCTCCGCCGATGACGGTGCCGTGTAAGTGGGAAGTGCGCACCAGAATGTCAGCAGTCGGTTCGCCGTCGCCAGTGGATTCATTGACAATGGTTAAGTCCGCACCCATGTCCTTGCAGACCCGTAAGATACCGTCTCTGGTGGGGTTAATGCCCACGTGTTTGATCAGGATCTCGGAATTCGGAACCATCAGGCCAGCACAGATGAAGAAAGCAGCAGAGGAGATATCTCCCGGCACCTGGATCTTATTGGCGTACAGCTCTTTGGCAGGCTGAATGATGGCGGTGGTTCCCTCGGTGCGGACGTCAGCGCCAAAGGAGCGCAGCATGATCTCGCTGTGATTGCGGGAAATATAAGGCTCTGTGACTCTGGTTTCGCCGTCTGCATACAGTCCGGCCAATAAAATGGAAGATTTCACCTGGGCAGAAGCTACCTTGGAGGTGTAGTGGATGCCGTGTAAAGGACTTCCCTGGATGAAAAGCGGCGCGCAGCCATTGTCGTGGACACTGGTGATGCGGGCACCCATCTGGGATAATGGCTCCATGATCCGTTTCATGGGGCGTTTCTGGATGGAAGCGTCTCCGGTTAAGGTCACGTCAAAGTTCTGGGCGCTTAAGATACCACTGATCAGACGGGTGGTGGTGCCGCTGTTGCCGCAGTCTAAGACGGAGTCTGGTCTGGTCAGTCCGCGAAGGCCGCGGCCATGTACCAGGACAGTTTCACCCTTATTTTCAATGGAAATGCCCATTTTTTGGAAACAGGCAATGGTGGATAAACAGTCCGCGCCCTGCAGATATCCGTGGATTTCGGTAGTTCCCTGGGCGATGGAACCGAACATGACGCTGCGGTGGGAGATGGATTTGTCTCCCGGTACCTGGATCTGGCCTTTTAAGCCATTGATTTTGGAAAATTTCATGATGTATTCCTCACGATCAACTATTTTTGATTAATTCATAATGATACTTGGTCAGCTGTGCCCATGCGGCTTCCATGGCGTCTTTATCATAGAAGGAAATTCGCAGAGCTCCCTCGCCATGTTCCCGGTTGTGGTTGATGCCGATGTTCTTGATGCTGATGCCCTTGGACGCCAGAATCACGGAAAGGGTGGAAATAGAACCAACCTCGTCCACGATATCCACGGTGAAGGAGTAGTCCGGAGCCAGCGCACCCTTGGATTTCTCGGAAAAGGAATTGCGGTAAGCACGGGAACTGTCAAATAACTGGTAAATGGCCTGTCCATTGGCGCTCTCAATCTGGTCTAAAGTCTCAGACAGGGAAACAATGTAGCGGCGCAGCATATCGGCCAGGTTCTGACGGTTGGTCATGCAGATCTGCTCCCACATCTCTGGGGAAGAGGAGGCGATACGGGTAATATCCTTAAAGCCTCCAGCAGCCAGCCGTTTCATCATGCCGTCCTCTCCATCGGAATCCTTCACCAGATTGACCAGACTGGATGCCACGATATGAGGCAGGTGGCTGATGGCAGCGGTTACCTGGTCGTGATAGTGGTAGTCCAAGACGATGGGGATGGAGCCGATGGCGTTGGCAACGTCCACAAGCCGCTCAGCATCCTGTTCGGATGAGGCGGCAGTTGGAGTAATAATATAGTAGGCATTTTCTAACAGATGGTCTGTGGAATTCTCATATCCGGTCTTTTCCGAACCAGCCATAGGGTGTCCTCCCACGAACACATCTTCCATGCCAAGCCGGATCACGGCTTCATGAATGTCGGTTTTGGTGCTTCCCACGTCGGTAAGAAGAGCGCCTGGCTTTAAGTAAGGCCGGATGGCGGAGAGATACTGGGCATTGTATTCCACCGGCGTACACAGGAAAATGAGGTCGCACTGGCGAAGCTCTTCTCCGATGCCGTCTAAGATCACGTCCACGATCCCGTCGGCCTTGGCCTGCTCCAGCTTGGAGCGGGTCCGCATGTAGGCCATAATGGTGGTATCCGGGTTTGCGCGCTTGATCCCACGGGCGATGGAACCGCCGATGAGACCAAGCCCGATAAAGGCGATAGTAGAGTCTGTCATGATTTATTTCCTTCCTGCTAATTGTTTGTATGGTTCCAGTTCTTTCATCAGGGCATCGAACTGGTCAAAGGTCAGAGACTGCGGACCGTCCGATAACGCACGCTCTGGACATGGATGAACTTCTACCATGATACCGTCCGCGCCCACTGCAACAGCGGCTCTGGATAATGGAGCGATGTAAGCCCGGACGCCAGTGGCGTGGCTTGGGTCGATGATCACTGGCAGATGGCTCTTGGAGCGGATCACTGGGACAGCGCTGATATCCAGGGTATTTCTGGTGGCTGTCTCGTAGGTGCGGATGCCCCGCTCGCAGAGAACGATGTTCGGGTTCCCTTCGGAAATGATATATTCGGCGGCATTTAACCACTCATCGATGGTGGCGGACAGACCGCGTTTTAACATAACCGGAACGCCGGATTTACCCACTTCTTTTAATAATTCAAAGTTCTGCATATTGCGGGCACCGATCTGAAGCATATCCACATATTTTACTGCGGTCTCCAAAGCACGGAGGCTGGTGACCTCGCAGA
>CAKRWX010000229.1 GCA_934418055.1 uncultured Lachnospiraceae bacterium | reverse complement strand
ACCGCGCCAATACCTTCTCATAAACCAGGTCCGCCCGCTTCTTTCCCTCTTCCAGCAGCTTCTCCGCTTTCTGGTTGATCTTCTCCGCCTCATCTCTCTGCTTCATAGACTTGGTATTGATATAAACATTCATCACGGCTCCCGTCAGAGCCGTCCGGATAAACTGGACTGCAACGCCCACATCACTGACCGCCATCACACTGCCATTGGCCTCCAGGAATTCCAGATGGCTGATGCACTGCTGTGCCGCTTCCATGATCTGCAGCGGCACCAGGCTGGCTGCTTTTAGATTTTCTTCCATTACCACTTCCTTATGGGCTTTTTCCTCTTCCGTACCAGATGGCAGACTGTAAGCCGCTGCCAATGGAGCAAACACCCTGGAGTCCTCATCTGCCAGAAGGAGCATCTCCTTCTGAAGTTCCGTAAGCTCCGTCATCCGCTCATAGACCTCTGCCTCTACTGCGGCATATCTCTTCTTACCGACAGTCAGATTCCCTACCATCAAACCCAGGGCCGTCCCTAAGGCCCCCGCCATGGCAGACGCACCGCCGCCGCCGGGAACTGGTTTTTTCGATGATAATTCCTCCACAAATCCTTCGATCACCTGCTCTTTGATCATAAATTTTGTCTCCTTCTTATACTTTTTCTGTTCACGCAACACGCAAACAACAACAAAATTCCCGCCAAAAGCAGCGGGAATTTCCTATTCGCTATGATAATGCCGCTTCCAGACGGATCATCATATCATCTACATTCTCTTTTGTAATAATTAACGGTGGAACAAACCGGATCACGTTGCTTCCAGCGCTGATCAGAACCAGATGCTGGTCTAACAGGGCTTTTTTTACAATATCACCAACCGGAGTATCAAACTCCACGCCCTGGATCAGTCCTTTTCCTCTATGAGCCACTGCACATCCATGGTTTTCCACAAATGCTTCCAGCCGTTCCCACAGATACTGTCCTACCGTCTCCACATGGTTCACAATTTTCTTCTTTTCAAACAATTCCAGCACCGTATCTGCTGCCGCACAGACAAATGGATTACCGCCGTAGGTAGTTCCGTGGTCCCCCGGCTGCATGGCTGTTGCTGCCTTTCCACTGGCTAAAAACGCACCGATCGGGACGCCATTTCCCAGCGCCTTTGCCACCGTCATCACATCCGGTTTCACGCCATCATATGCCTGCCATGCGAACATGGAGCCGCTGCGCCCCATGCCGCACTGGATCTCGTCCAGTATCAGAAGCAGATCATGCTCATCGCACAGCTTTCTGACGCCTTTTAAGAATTCCTCCGTTGCCGGATAGATGCCGCCTTCTCCCTGGATCGTTTCCATAAGAATAGCACAGGTTTTGTCGTTAATCAATGCTTTTACACTGTTTAAATCATTAAAGTCCCCAAAGCGGATTCCAGGAAGCAGCGGCGCAAATGGTTCCTGATAATGGTCATTTCCCGTCACAGACAGAGCGCCCAGGCTTCTTCCATGGAAAGAATGCTTCATGGCAATGATCTCGTGGCCGCCATGGCCATCCCGGTTATAGGCATATCGTTTCGCGATCTTTAATGCGCCCTCAATGGCCTCCGTACCGCTGTTGGTAAAAAACACCTTCTCCATGCCTGACACCTTTAACAGCTTTTCCCCGGCGTCAATGGCAGGCTGATTATAAAACAGATTGGAGGTGTGCAAAAGCTTTCCCGCCTGTTCCTGGATCCGTTTCGTATATTCCGGATCCCCATAACCAAGCCCCATCACTGCAATTCCTGCACCAAAATCCAGATACTCCTGACCTTCCGAATCATACAGATGGACCCCTTCTCCATGGTCAAAGATCACAGGGAAACGGTTATAGGTTTTATATAAAACCTCTTCTGCTTTTTGGATCTGAAGTTCTTTTTCTGTCCCACTCTTATTCTCCATGATTGTACCGCTCCTCTCTGCTGTTTAAAATCGCCGTTCCAATTCCCTTATTCGTAAAGATTTCCAGAAGCAGACAGTGCGGGATCCGTCCATCCAGAATATGTACTCTGGAAACACCCTCTTTGATGGCATCCACACAATTCTGCAGTTTCGGAAGCATACCGCCGCCTAATGATCCACTGTTGATAAACTCCTGTGCCTCATCCACCATCATTTCAGAGATCAGGGAATTTTTATCTTCAAAATCCCGGTAAAGTCCCTCTACATCTGTCAGAAATGCCAGTTTTTCTGCTTTTACCGCCTTGGCCACCGCACACGCCGCGTCATCTGCATTGATATTGTAGCTTAAGTAGCTGTCATCAAAGCCGATCGGACAGATGATCGGAAGAAAATCTTTCTCCAGAAGATCGTAAATAATCTTCGGATTTACTTCTGTGATCTCCCCAACGAATCCGATATCCTGACCCTTGGACAACTTCTTTTCACATTTCAGCAGTCCACCGTCTTTTCCACTGATTCCCACTGCTTTTACTCCCAATTCATTGACCAGCTGCACCAGACTTTTATTGACCTTATTTAATACCATCTCCGCAATTTCCATGGTCGGCTCATCGGTCACACGAAGTCCATTGACAAATCTTGGTTCCATACCAACCTTGCTGACCCATTTGCTGATCTCTTTTCCGCCTCCATGGACGATGATCGGCTTGAAACCAACCAGTTTCAGCAGTACCACATCCTGGATCACTCTTTTTTTCAGGGTTTCATCTACCATGGCGCTGCCGCCATATTTTACGACTATGATTTTCCGGTTAAATCTCTGAATATAAGGAAGCGCCTCGATCAGCACCTCTGCTTTCTGCATAATGCTCTGTTCCATTTCCATGCCATGTTCCTCCTGCTTTTAACGGTTATGAGCGATAATCCGCATTGATCTTTACGTAATCAAACGTCAGATCGCAGCCCCATGCCGTTGCTGTCTGATCTCCCATCTTGATATCTGCCACAGCAGTTACCTCTGGCTGGGACAGAATCTTCGTTGCCTCTTCTTCACTGTAATCCACGGCAACACCATTTTCGATGATCTGGAGCTTTCCCGCGGCACTCTCAAAGAACAGATCCACCTGTTCCGGATCAAACCGGGCTCCAGAATAGCCCATGGCACAGAGAATTCTTCCCCAGTTGGCATCGTGGCCAAAAATCGCCGCTTTGGTCAGATTGGACGTGATCACGGATTTTGCCAGCGTCACGGCCTGTTCCTTACTCTCCGCTCCCACGATTTTTACCTCAAATAACGCCGTACATCCTTCTCCATCTCCCGCGATCTTCTTCGCCAGGGTTTCATTTACCACATGGAGCGCTGCCTTAAATGCCCCATAATCTTCATTTTTCTCTGTGATCTCAGGATTTCCGGCAAGTCCATTGGCTAACAATAACACGGTATCATTGGTTGAGGTATCTCCATCCACAGAGACCATGTTATAAGTATCCTGCACATCCTCGCTGAGCGCCTGCTGAAGCATCTCTTTGGAAATGGCCGCGTCTGTGGTTACAAATCCAAGCATGGTACACATATTGGGATGGATCATGCCAGAGCCTTTGCACATACCGCCAATAGTCACGGTCTTTCCACCCAGTTCTATGGTGACCGCCACTTCTTTTTTCTTCGTATCCGTGGTCATGATGGCCTTGGCGGCATTGGTTCCGCTCTCCAGGCTGCCATCCAGTTTTCCTGCCATATCAATGACACCAAACACGATCTTGTCCATGGGAAGCTGCATACCGATCACTCCCGTAGAAGCCACAAGAACAGAATCTGCCGGAATCCCCAGCACCTCCGCAGCACCATGTGCCGTTGCCTGACAATACCCATATCCTTCGGCACCCGTACATGCATTGGCAATTCCTGCATTAATGACCACAGCCTGCGCAAATGGCGCATGGTATACGATCTCCTGATCCCACTTGACCGGGGCCGCCTTTACGATATTGGTGGTAAATGTTCCAGCCGCATTGCATGGTACTTCACTGTAAATCATCGCCATATCATCACGATCCTGATATTTAATTCCTGCTGCCGTATATGCGGATAAAAATCCTTTTGCAGCGGTAACACCGCCCTCGATTACCTGAATTTTACTCATGTTTTAATCCTCCATTCGCATTTCATGTCCTCTACCTGTTTTCAATTCGAAAACCATCTATTACGGAAACAGTGGAATCTGCTTCAACCCTGTATTCTCCAGAAGTCCAAACATCAGATTCATGTTCTGAATAGCCTGCCCTGCTGCTCCTTTTACCACATTATCCATGGCACCCATCATGATCACCCGACGGGTTCTTGGATCAATCTTAAAGTTCACATCCACATAATTGCTGCCTTCCACCCATCTGGTCTGCGGACATACGTCCTTTGGCAGAACCCGGACAAACTGTTCCTTTTCATAATATTGATCATAGACCGCTTTCAGATCCTCATAAGTGACCTCTTTCTTTAAAGAAGCGTAAGCAGTGATCAGAATTCCCCTGTTCATAGGGATCAG
>CAKRWX010000228.1 GCA_934418055.1 uncultured Lachnospiraceae bacterium | reverse complement strand
CTGGATTCTATGTCCCTGACGGAATACCAGAATTTTAAAACCCTGTGTACCAATGGCGGTATTCCTGACCAAAAGCGGTTCCAGTCCCGCCTGTTCCCGGTTTTAGACCGGTACCTGCTGATCCGTGCCACCTATTGGGGAAATCTGCAGCTTCCAAAAGAATTGATGACGTTTTACGAGCAGTGGCTGGAACAGGGAAAAGAGAAAGATTATCTGGCTGGCAAAACACTCTCCATTGTCATATTAGGCGCAGCCGCTTTCTATGGATTTGTCAACCGCCCGGTCGCAGACACACTTTTTAAGCATTGTTTCCCTGACCAATGGAGACCGGAACTGACCCAGACATTTTTTGCCAATCCTCTTCCAGAAGAGTTGTCCGGTGATTTAAGCCCGCTTTCCAAGGGCTTGTATTACCACTCTGCCATTATAGACCAGAAAGATGGATCTGCACTTTATCAGCTCTATGTGAAAAGGCAGCGGCATTTGTATCTGCCAACCAAAGAGGAATTGTTGGATATGGTCACAAATGGACCACATTTTTCCCAGAAAACTACCATGCGGATTTTCGACCTTATAAACCAACGGCTGCGGCAGTCCTCCTATAACTGCCATTTTCTAATCAGCCAGGTGGCGCTGGGCGCTTATATAGGCTCTGATATCAATCAGCTGATGACTTATCTCCAGGACAATCTGCATCTGCGGAAAAATGATGCTACTTTAGGGCAGATTGGCAGTCTGATCATTCCAGAATTGAACACGATCCGCAAATTGCCTCTCGGCGGATATACAGAAATTGAATTCCGCAAAATCTTTCATTAGGAGATACATGAAACTATGGCAAAACTATATTCATACACTCTGGAACATTTTTTCCGTGATTTTACAGAAGAAGAGATTGTGGATGGCCTGGAACTGGCCCTTTCCTCTCCTCTTTCCGATTTTCAGGAACGCGCCAATGCCGGAATTTTAAGGACCCATGGAATTCCATATTTTTCCAAAGAGAAGCTATCCATTCTACACAGCCAGTGGCCCTCGGATAATTCTGACCGCGAAGAAACTGCTGAAATTTATCTGGATGAGCCCCATAATGAACTGATCCTTACCAGCTGCACCTGCCGTCAATTTGCGAAAAGTCATTATGCCTGCCCTCATATCACGTCCCTGCTCTGCTCCTATCTCATGAAGACCAATGGACCTGAAATATTCCAGAATACCCCTTTAGCGGAAAAACTGGCGCAAAAAACCGGCGTAAATAACCCATTTCTTCCAGGTATCCTGCAAAAAACAGATATCGGGGTTTCCAGGCTTCTGGCCTCTGCCTCCACCCCTGTTACCGCTTCCCCGGATTTTTCTTCCAATGGCCCCCTTGGAGTAGAATGTTATCTTCTCTCCAGGAACGGAGGTGCTTATCTGGAATTAAAAATTGGCAGCCGCCGCAAATACGTGGTTAAAAGTTTATATGAACTCTTAAAAGCAATCACTCGTGGCAACTCCTATACGCTTGGAAAGGAAACCATCGGACATATGTCCCTGGATCTTTTTGACCCCTCCAGCAAAGCGCTGATCCAGTTTTTATTAGAGCTTGATTTTTTCAAATCACAGACCCCTCACTACCACAGCCTTTACATTAGCATTTCCGGAAATTACCAGCGTTATCTTTATCTGGAAGGCCGGGATCTGGACAGCCTTATGGAGCTATTAAACCGTTTCAACGGTGAAATTCCTGTAAGCTTTGAAAATGAAAAAATTTTTATCAATTTCGATCAGAATCTGCTGCAGCTTTCCATGAAAAAGCAGCCTTACGGCGTTATTCTCAGTGCCGGAAAATTCCAGGCCGCCTTTTCTACCGGTGAATGGCACTATTTATCCATAAGCAAAACATTGTTCCGTATTCCAGGCGCAAAAGCCGATATGCTGACGTCTCTGCTAAATCTGTTAACTGAAAAGCCTGCGCTTTATATCCGTGACCAGGATCTGCCTCAGTTTTTTGGGCAGACCTCGAAGCAGTTAGAAACCTATACCCAGCTTTCTACTACCGGATTCGAGCTGGATGATTACAGTCTGGAGACACCGGAGTTCCACCTTTATCTGGATCTCCCGCAGGAGGATCTGATCTCCTGTCAGGTGAAATGTTATTACTCCAGAAAAGACCGGGAATATCTGCTCTATGACCAGACAGATGTAAGCCAGTGGAATATGGCTGTAGAAAACCAGTTGAAACAGAAAATCAACGTCTTTTTCGATGCCTATGATGAAACCAATAAGGCCATGTGCCTGACCTGTGCCGATGAGCGGATGTACCAGTTCTTAACCCAGGATCTGCCGAAATTTTCCGAATTTGGCGAAGTATTTGTTTCCGATGCTCTCCAGAAGCTCCGGGTCCGTCCGCTTCCCCCGGTCAATGTAGGAATCCGTCTGGATACCGGACTTCTCCATATGTCCTTAACATCCAATGATTTAAGCCAGGATGAACTGATCGAGCTGCTTTCCTCCTACAGTACCAAAAAGAAATTCCACCGGCTGAAAAATGGCTCCTTCATTACCTTTGACCCGGAACAGGCCCAGCAATGGTCAGCCATGTCAGAGTCTTTCCTCCAGTATGGCAAAAAACACCCGGAAAATATGACCATTCCGCTGTTCCGCTCCATGTATCTGGATGAAGTGCTGAAAAACCATGACCAGATCCAGCTGTCAGAAAACCGACAGTACAAAGAACTGCTTTTAAACATGGATTATGCCCTGGACAATGACTATCCCGTTCCTGAGTCCTTACAAGCCCTCCTGCGCCCTTATCAGACAGAAGGCTTCCGATGGATCAAAACCTTAAAGCAATGCGGTTTTGGCGGCATTCTGGCCGATGACATGGGACTTGGAAAGACCTTACAGACCCTCTCTTTCCTGCTCTCGGAGAAAAGAGACGGAAAAACCGGAGATGCCCTCCGTACCCTGATCATCACACCTGCCTCCCTGGTCTATAACTGGAAGAAGGAGATCACACGTTTTACGCCGGAGCTGACCTGCAAAGTACTCACCGGCACAGCCGCTGCCAGACAGGAGCTGATCGGTCCAGACAATGATGCCGATATCTGGATCACCTCCTATGATCTGCTGAAACGGGATATTACCCTGTACGAGGATATCATTTTCGCCAACCAGATCATCGATGAGGCCCAGTATATCAAAAACCACGCTACACAGGCTTCCAAGGCTGTCCGTCTGATCCAGAGCAGCTTCCGTCTGGCGCTCACCGGAACTCCTATTGAAAACCAGTTAAGCGAGCTGTGGAGCATTTTTGATTACCTGATGCCTGGATTTCTTTACAACTACCCAACATTTAAGAACCGCTATGAAGGCGCCATTGTCAATGATCAGGATAAGGAAACCTCCGACCGTCTCCGCAGACTGGTTCATCCATTTATCCTGCGGAGGCTGAAAAAGGATGTGCTGAAAGAACTTCCGGATAAGATCGAAAAGGTCATTTCTGTCCATCTGGAAGGAGAACAGAAAAAGCTTTATGACGCTTACGCCCAGCGACTGAAATTATACCTGGCAAAGCAGAGCCCGGAAGAATTCCGACAGAGCAAGCTGGAAATCTTAAAGGAACTGACCAGACTCCGGCAGCTATGCTGCGGACCATCCCTGTTCCTGGAACATTATCACGGTGAGAACGCCAAACTGGACACCTGCATGGAGCTGGTGAAGCAGGCCATCGAAAATGGTCACAAGATCCTGTTATTCTCCCAGTTTACCTCTGTTTTAGATGAGCTTCAGAAGGCATTCAAGCATGAACAGATCAAGAGCCACCGGATCGATGGCGGTGTGTCCAAAGAAGAACGGATCCGTCTGACGGAAAGCTTCGCCACCGATGATACTCCGGTATTCTGCATTTCCCTGAAAGCGGGCGGAACCGGCCTGAACCTGACTGCCGCTGATATCGTCATCCATTATGACCCATGGTGGAATGTAGCTGCCCAGAATCAGGCCACTGACCGTACCCACCGGATTGGCCAGAAAAACGTAGTGACTGTTTATGAACTGATTGCGGAAGCAACCATCGAAGAACAGATCCTGAACCTTCAAAAAGCCAAAAGTGACCTGGTAGAAGAGATTCTCTCTGGCGATGGTATCAAGAGTACCATTCTGAACCGGGACGAGTTACTGCAGATGTTGTAATTTTTCTCATTACCACGACACACTGAGATACGCTTTACAAATCCCACTCATTCGCACAGTATCCGCCATGTTCTCATACACATATAACCTTTCGCTCACTACCTGCACAAAAAAATACAGCTGAAAGAATTTTTTCTTCATTCTTTCGGCTGTATTTTTTCTTAATGCTATATACCTGTTGACCTGCGATTCTTTCTTTAAAAAATTGATAGAATTTTCTGGAACAATCGTACCGCCGGAGCGGAAAAGATCAGTTCCACTGCCACCGCAATGGGCCCCAGCCACAAAAGCAGCCGGTCCACCCACCCATCAG
>CAKRWX010000227.1 GCA_934418055.1 uncultured Lachnospiraceae bacterium | reverse complement strand
AATTACCGACCGCTCCTTTTGTGCAGGTGAAAGTTTTTATGATTTCAAAATTAATGAAGAAGGTATTGAACCGGGAGTCTATCTCCTATATTATTTTTGGAGTGCTGACCACGGTAGTGGACTGGGCAAGCTATGCGTTATTCTGGTCCTGGGGATGGGATTACAAGGTTTCCACAGCTTTAAGCTGGGCAGCGGCGGTATTATTTGCCTTTGTGACCAATAAATTCTGGGTATTCCGCAGCTTTACCTTAAAGCCCTCTTATTTATGGAAGGAATTCGTTTCTTTTGTGGCGTGCAGGGCGGCCACAGGCGTGCTTACCATGCTGGGCATGATCCTGATGGTGGATGGATTCCATTGGAATGAATTTTTAGGAAAATTAATGGTTTCTGCCATGTCTCTTGTGTTAAACTATATCATGAGCAAAGTGTTTATTTTTAGAAAGAAAAAGGATGAGGAAAAGGAACATGGAGCTGGATGAGATCAAGCAGGTATCGAAGGAGTTGGAGGATATTTTAGAAGGATTTCCGGATGTGCCGAAAGGGCCAGTGCTTCAAGAAACGAAAAAAACGAATTTGGACAAGTTACAGGGGGCGGAGGATGTGGAGACCCCGTGTGAGGACGAAGCGACGGCGACTTTGGATTCTGAGATAGAAGATCAAGAATTGGAAGCAGAAGACCGGGAATTCGGACCGGAAGACCAGGACTTCGAACCGGAAGATCAGAATCTGGAGCCGGAGCCCGACTGGGATCAGCCGGAGAGCCGCAGCCAGGAGGCAGTTTTGCTCAGGAGAGAGGATGAACGCCGGGAGACGAGAAAACAGAAGCGGGAGAACTTCGCCAATGGAATCTTAAGGCCGGGAGATGGTTATCTGGCTGCGTTTTTGGTTCCGGTGGTAATCATGGTGATTATTTTTGCCCAGAGAGGAATTTTCCCATTTGGTGATGAGAGTTTTTTGAGAACGGATATGTATCATCAGTACGCGCCGTTTTTCTCAGAGTTCCGTCACAAACTGGCAGACGGCGGAAGTCTTCTGTACAGCTGGAACGTAGGCATGGGCGTGAACTTTGCGGCTCTTTATGCCTATTATCTGGCAAGCCCTTTAAACTGGCTGATCATTTTATGCCCAAAAGGCTATGTGATTGAGTTTATGACCTACATGATCGTGCTGAAGACAGGTCTGGCGGGTCTGACATTTGCCTGGTATTTAAGAAAGCATTGCAAGACCAGGGATTTCGGCGTGGCATATTTTGCAATCTTTTATGCCCTGTCTGGCTATATGGCGGCTTACAGCTGGAATATCATGTGGCTGGACTGCATTTTGCTGTTCCCGGTGATCATGCTAGGATTAGAGCAGCTGGTAAAAGAAGGAAAGGGACTGCTTTACGGCGTATCCCTTGGTGTCTGCATTCTGTCGAACTATTACATTTCCATCATGATCTGCATGTTCATGGTGATTTACTTCTTTGCGCTCTGGATTCTGGAGCGGGGAAGAAACGGACGGGAATTTGTGGTCAGCGGACTGAAGTTTGCAGGTTATTCGTTGTTGGCAGGCGGTCTTTCCGCAGCGGTTTTGTTGCCGGAGATTTTCGCGTTACAGATGACGGCGTCCGGAGATGTGAATTTCCCAAAGACGGTGACTTCCTATTTCTCGATTTTTGATATGATCGCCAGACATCTGCCAATCGTAGAGACAGAGATCGGACTGGATCACTGGCCGAATCTGTACTGTGGTGTGGCGGTGCTGTTGTTCTTCCTTCTGTATCTGGGCTGCAGACAGATCCGGGTGCGGGAGAAGGCAGTTTATTGTGGACTTTTGCTGCTTTTCATGGCAAGTTTTTCCATCAATGTACTGAATTTTATCTGGCATGGATTCCATTATCCTAACAGTCTTCCGTGTAGACAGTCCTTTATTTACATTTTCCTGGTGCTGTTGGTAAGCTATGAGGCTTATACGCACTTAAAGGAGACGCCAAGATCCCATGTGGCATTTGCCCTGGGCGGTTCTATAGGATTTGTGATCCTGGCGGAAAAACTGGTGGATGTGGATGATTTCCAGTTTTACACCTATCTTGTGGCCATTGCATTTCTGGCTTTGTACGGTGGTCTGATCTATCTGTATAAGAGTGGAAAACGGAGAACGGGAACGGTGCTTTTGGCGGCGTTGGCCCTGGTTTCTGTGGAAGCGGCAGTGAATATGACCGTGACCAGTGTGACGACTACCAGTCGTTCTGCCTATGTAAAGGACAACAAAGAAGTGGAAACTCTGGCTCAGTCCCTTCTTCCAGCGGATACTTTTTACCGGATCGAGAAAGTGACCAGAAAGACGAAAAATGACGGTGCCTGGATGAATTTCCCATCGGTTTCCCTGTTCTCTTCTGTGGCCAATGCAGATTTGACGGCATTTTTCAAGACTGTGGGCTGTGAGGGAAGCACCAATGCGTATAGCATTACGGGAAGTACGCCGCTCATTGATTCCTTATTTTCCGTAAAATACGGTCTGTATTCGGAACCGCAGGAGGGCGATACCAATCTGATCCTGATCCGTCAGGAAGGCAGCACGTACCTGTATGCCAGAAGAGACACGCTTCCAGTTGGCTTTATGGTGCCTTCGGACATTGATTACAGCTGGCAGAGGGATTTAGGAAATCCAGTGTCAGTGCAGAATGACCTGTGTGGAATCATCGGAGTGGATCGGGTGCTGGAACAGGTGGATGTGGAAAATGATGGAAATACCGCCCGTTTTACACCGGAAACTGCGGGTATGTATTATGTATACATCGCCAACCGGAAGGTAGAGCAGGTAGATATGTCTCCAACCGGAGAATCAGAGCGGAGCAGTAAAAAATTTAAAAATGTAAACCGCGGTTATCTTCTGGAACTTGGCTGGTGTCATGCAGGAGAAGAGCTGGTATTAAAGGGTGATGACGAGAGCCAGTCCCTGAATGCGGAGATTTACCATTTCAATTACGACGCCCTTCATCAGGTATATAACGCCCTGAACCGTTATCCGCTGCAGGTGACCAGCTGGATCGATGATTCTCTGTCCGGTGTGGTAAATACCGATCAGTCGGGAACCTTATTTACCAGCATTCCTTATGATAAAGGCTGGACGATTTTTGTTGATGGCGTTAAAATGGAGTCATCGAAAGTATTTGATACCTTTTTATGCGTGGATCTGACGGAAGGAACCCATACGGTGGAATTCCGGTTCGAGCCTCAGGGACAGAAAATCGGCATCTGCATCAGTGTGGTATGCGCACTGATCCTGGGAACCATTGCATGGATTGACAGAAGAAATAGAAAAAAGGAGATTAGAAACAGATGAAATTATGGGGCGGACGCTTCACAAAGGAAGAAAATCAGTTAGTACACAATTTTAATGAGTCCCTTTCTTTTGATCAGAAGTTTTATCATCAGGATATCCAGGGAAGCATGGCTCATGTGAAAATGTTAGCGAAGCAGG
Organism: uncultured Lachnospiraceae bacterium; assembly: GCA_934418055.1. GTDB lineage: Bacteria > Bacillota > Clostridia > Lachnospirales > Lachnospiraceae > UBA3402. The sequence continues at coordinate 1,036 of CAKRWX010000227.1, read as the reverse complement.
GTATTGTTTCCAAAGAGGATGAGAAAGCGATTTTAGATGGCTTACAGGGTATTTTAGAGGATATTGAGGCTGGAAAACTGGAATTCACCAAGGAACACGAGGACATCCATTCCTTCGTGGAGGCCAATCTGATCGAGCGGATCGGCGACGCTGGAAAACGCCTGCACACAGGACGCAGCCGTAACGACCAGGTGGCGCTGGATATGAAATTATACTGCCGGGATGAGTTAAAGGAGATTGACGGCCTGGTAAAGAACCTGCTGGCAGAGCTGTTAAAGATCATGGAAGAGAACACCGAGACTTATATGCCTGGATTTACCCATCTGCAGAAGGCTCAGCCGGTGACTCTGGCACACCATGTAGGCGCTTATTTTGAAATGTTCTACCGGGACTGCACCAGACTCCATGATATTTATGAGAGAATGAACTATTGTCCATTAGGCGCAGGTGCGCTGGCTGGAACCACTTACCCATTAGACCGGGAGTATACCGCAGAGTTATTGGGATTCTATGGCCCGACGTTAAACAGCATGGATTCCGTATCTGACCGTGACTATGTGATCGAGCTGTTAAGCGCCCTGTCCATCATTGCCATGCATTTAAGCCGTTTCAGCGAGGAGATCATCATCTGGAACACCAACGAGTACCGGTTTGTGGAGATTGATGACGCGTACAGTACCGGAAGCAGCATCATGCCGCAGAAGAAGAACCCGGACATCGCTGAGTTAGTCCGTGGCAAGAGCGGCCGTGTCTATGGCGCTCTGGTGTCCATGTTAACTACCATGAAGGGCATTCCGCTGGCTTATAATAAAGATATGCAGGAAGATAAGGAGCTGACCTTTGACGCCATCGATACGGTAAAAGGCTGTCTGGCTCTGTTTACCGGAATGATTTCCACCATGACCTTTAATAAGGATATCATGGAGGCCAGCGCAAAGAACGGATTTACCAATGCGACTGATGCAGCAGATTATCTGGTAAATCACGGTGTACCATTCCGTGATGCACATGGTATTGTGGGACGTCTGGTATTATA
>CAKRWX010000226.1 GCA_934418055.1 uncultured Lachnospiraceae bacterium | reverse complement strand
TATTTCAGCTTTCTGCCCGGACACTTCCGGGCTTTGGCACCTGGTATGCCCACCATATTTACCCGTGGATCGTGGAAGGTGTGGGGCGATTGACGGGGCTGCTGCCATTTTCTGTAGCGGAGATGGGGCTGTATGGTCTGCTGTGCCTGCTGTTTCTGGATGTAGTGCGTCTGTCTGCGGTGCTAATCCGACCGGAAACTGCAAAAATTCTGACAATCATTGGCAGGCGGTGGCTTTTGCTCGTCGGTACGCTGCTGTTTTTATACACCGTCAACTGCGGCATCAATTACTATGCCTCCTCTTTTTCTTCTTATGCAGGTCTGGAGGATGGGAAATATAGCATGGAAGAATTGGAGGAGCTTTGCGAGGAACTAGTCCGGCAGGTGAATGAAGCCGCAAAAAACGGGCGTCAGTCCTATCGCGAAAACAAAAAGAACTGGAGGGAAGAAAGTGTACACGCCATGCAGGCAGCAGGCGTGCAATTTCCGTGTCTGTCCGGCTTTTATCCGAAACCCAAAGAGGTTTTCATTTCCCAGATTCTTTCCGTGCAGCAGTTATGCGGTGTGTATTCGCCGTTTACGATGGAGGCAAACTTCAATGGCGATATGCCGGCTTACAATGTTCCGCACACACTCTGCCATGAACTTTCCCATCTGAAAGGTTTTATGCGGGAAGATGAAGCGAACTTCATCGGATATCTGGCCTGCATTTCATCAGAAAACGCGGCGTTTCGTTACAGCGGATATCTGACGGGCTGGGTCTATGCGGGAAATGCACTGGCACGGACCGATATGAAGCGTTACATAGAATTGACAAACCAGCTTTGCGAAGCGGCACGGGAAGATCTGGATGCGAACTCAGAATTCTGGAACCGGTATGAGAGCAAGGTGTCCGAGGTAGCAACGCAGATGAACGACACCTATCTGAAAATGAATTCCCAGACAGACGGGGTGCAGAGCTATGGACGGATGGTGGATCTGATGTTATCGTATCAAAGACTGGAATAATTTTCGTGACAGGAGTGGGCTTATGAATTTGGCAGATATTCAGTATATTGTAGAGATTGCGAAACAAAAAAGCTTTAGCCGTGCCGCTGAAACATTGCTGATTGCGCAGCCGGCATTGAGCAAGCGTGTGAAAAAAGTAGAAGCTGAATATGATATAAAAATTTTCAATCGTACCATGGGCAGTAATTTGGATATAACGGAAGAGGGGCAGTTATTTCTGGATATGGCAAAACGTATGCTGAGTGCATATTCTGATTTTCAAAGATGCATTGAAAACCGAAAAGCACAGGAAAAAAATTGTATTATTCTTGGTATTACCGGGCAGCAGGCGACACAGGTTGTTCTTCCGTTGCTGCAAAAGATGGATAGCCGGTATTTTATCAACATCAAGACAGGAAATTCGCTTCCATTGGAAGAAGAGGTAAAAAATGCATTTATGGATGTCGCACTGATTAATGTTGTTCATCATAATCCGGAAATTTATTACGGAATAATAGGAAAACGTAATTTGCTGGTGTATTTGCGTATGGGTTCTCCAGCTGAAGAAAAGGCAAAATGTTTGCCGGAATATCCATTGTCGGTCCTGAGCCTGGAGGACTTGAAAGACGAAACATTTGTTGTAAATTTACCGGGCAGCAGCAGCTATACGTATTTGGATATGATTCAGAAAAAGAATCAGGTATCGCTGAAGTCTCTTGAACTGAGTAATTATGAAAATCGGATTGCTACTGTAAAAGCAGGAAAAGCAAGCTACATCGTTGCTGGGGATATATATAATCTTCCAGTGGAATTTGACAGCAGCCGACTGTATTTGTTGGAGCCAGAGCAGGGAATTGCGGTTGAAAACTGTTTAATCTGCCGTCAGGGTTATCAGACAACATCCATCTATAAAACACTTCTCTCGACATTAAGGAAAATTATCACAGGATAAGGAAAAAGGCTGGATCTATTCCAGCTTTTTTGATGAAGTCACGCAGGAAATCTTCCTTCTCATAGTTGGAAATATATTCTTTTTAGGAATGTATTTTTCAAAACAGATATTGGACTGTGAAACAGTGCAGCGCGTATAATGAAATCAACGTAATTGAGAAACAAGGAGGAAAAAAGTATGAATATTCTTGCGTCATCATCCGTATTTCGGTTCCGTTGGATTAACGGTCAGTGTTTTGAATTCCAGCTGCCGAATGGAAAGTATCTCATAACAGATCCGTGGTATCAGTGCGAGGGTTCCATGGGAAGAACCTGTCCGGAAGATTTCAGTACAGATGATTTAGAGGGATGTGACTATTTGTTTATTAATCATTGTCATGGAGACCACATCGCAAATCTTCAGGACGTATATGACAGATTCCATCCGGTTGTGATCACACATTCAGCTGCCTGCATGGAAATAGCAAAGACATTTCAGATTCCGTTAACCAGTATTTACCCGGTAGACTTTGATGGAATTTATTATTTTGACGGGTTTATGATGGAAACATATCACGGCGTTCATCATGCATTGTCATGGGATTATGAGGAGACCAAAGCTACATTTGAAAATTTACCTGTTTCGCCGGAATTAAATGTGCTTGGCGGTATGTTTAATATGAATTTTGTTCTTACAACAGAGCAGGGATTCCGCATTGCCTTTATTGGGGGAAATGATGATGGAATGCTGAAACGCCTGCAAAATAAAGAAAAGCCGAATCTGGTAATACGGAACAAAATGGCAAGCTCTAAACATAAGGATACAGCAGCAGAGCAGTTTTCCAAGTGGTTTTCGGAGATAGATGTTCCGATCCTTGTCCCGATGCATCATGAAAACTGGCTGGTAGATGATCCTGAATTTACAAAGAATTTATTTTCGCAGATGAATCAGTATATGGTTGCAAATAAGAAAATTGGGCGTGTTGCATCCATGGATCGCTGCAGATGGTATACCGTAAATGTATCTGTGGTTGAAGCAGAGTAATTTGGATTTATGGAAAAATGATTACTTGGCTCTGTGAATAGGAGAGGATAAAATTATGGGTGAAGAAAAAAGAAAAAACAGTCTGGCAGAGGAATTTAAGGAATTAGGCGGTCTTCCGTGGTGGTTGTACCTGATCTGTGCGGTCGTTGTGATATGGGTTGCGTTTACAGGTACATTAGGATATGATGCCATGGCTTTTGTTGCGGTAACGACGGTACTGGCTATTATCCTGAATAAGTTTGGAAAAATTCTTCCAATCTGGAACACATATATCGGCGGCGGTTTGTTGATGGTATTTTTCGGAACGGCTGTGCTGAAGCAGTTAAACTTAATTCCAGAAGGCTACGTTGAATTGATTGGGAATATTGTTCAGGGAGATGTGAATCTGTTAAATATCTTTATTATTTCGCTTATTATGGGCTCGATTCTTTCGCTTGACCGAAAAGTCCTGCTTCGTAGTTTTGCTGGATATATCCCTACTATTTTAGGTGGACTTTTGGGAGCAGCTGTTCTTGGCGGACTGGTTGGTATTGTGTTTGGTGTAAAACCAGTCGATATGATCATTAAATATGTACTTCCGATCATGGGTGGAGGAAATGGTGCAGGTGCGGTGCCGCTTTCTCAAATCTATGAGCAAGTCAGTGGTGAACCTGCGGCAAATTATTATTCATTTGCGATTGTTATCCTGACTATTGCAAACCTGTTCTGCATTATAGCCGGAGCATTGCTGAACCGTCTGGGTCAGATAAAGCCATCGTTAACGGGCGATGGAACCAATATTATGCCAGTGGACAGTAAATTAATCAAAGAAGATATAAAAGTTAAGGTATCGCTGAATGATTATACAGGAGCCTTGCTTTTGGAAGCTACCGTGTATGCAGTTGGCCGCCTGTTTAGCAAAGTATTACTCCCAACTATTTTTGGTGCACAGATTCATACATTTGCATATAGTATTGTGTTCGTTGTGATTTTGGCAGCATTTAATATTGTACCGGCTAATATCCGCATGGCAACCAAACATATCCAGGAATTTGTAGGAGCTGTCATGGGACTTATGTGCATGGTCAGCATGGGTGTGGATTTTGATTTAGCAGAGCTGGTATCTGCTTGTAATCCGGTCAACCTTGTTATTGCGTTTGTCATTGTATTAGGTGCTATTCTTGGCAGTGCACTGGTTGGAAAACTGGTAGGATTTTATCCGATTGATGCAGCAGTTACAGCAGGTTTATGTATGGCAAATCGTGGTGGTTCTGGTGATATTGCAGTGCTTGGAGCAGCACAGCGTATGGATTTGATCAGCTATGCCCAGCTTTCCAGTCGTGTAGGCGGTGGAATCGTGCTGATCATTGCCTCGCTTGTTTTCTCGTTTTTCCTATAAGAAGTAAGAAAAAGTTTGGTGATTGTTCATTTGAATAGAATATGAAATAAAGTACCGGTCCCAGTGTTTGGAAAGAATTCTGAATGCTGGGATTTTCTTAACGAAAACTTTATAAAAATAGTTCAAACCAGTGGAAAACGCGAGAAAAATCGGCTATAATAAATTTCAGAATTAATGATCGGAAAATTTGAAAAGTCGCAATTTTTGTCGAATTTCCGAC
>CAKRWX010000225.1 GCA_934418055.1 uncultured Lachnospiraceae bacterium | reverse complement strand
GCTCTGAGGAGGGAGATTTCCGGTCTCAGGTGATCCAGAAGTTTTCCCAGATTTTATCCGCACTGCTGGACCGCGGCGTCATGGCTTCCGGCCGGATCGTGCCGTGGGGAACCCACAGCGAGGCAAGCTGGGAGAAGCAGCTTCCATTTTTTATGAATACGTTGATGTATGGATACCAGGAAAATTAGATGGTACGAAAAGGGAGGAATGCGGTATGGAAATGAACTATTACAAAAGCTACAGCCAGGCCCTTGGACGTGACATGGAGTGTAAAGTTTATGGCCATAAAGGCCGACCTGTGCTTTTTATCCCCTGTCAGGACGGAAGATTTTATGATTTTGAAAATTTCCATATGACGGATACCTGGGCACCCTGGATCGATGCCGGGAAAGTCATGGTATTCGCCATTGACACCGTCGATCAGGAAACCTGGTCCGATACCAATGGGGATCCTTACTGGCGCATCCGCCGATACGAACAGTGGCTGGACTATATCACCGACGAGATGGTGCCATTTATGAGGAATATGGTCAATGAGCGCAACGGTTGGAGCGGTTATCCGGGAATTATGGTTTTTGGATGCAGCCTTGGGGCTACTCACGGCGCGAATCTTTATTTCCGCCGTCCGGATCTGTTCGACCGTCTTCTTGCTTTAAGCGGCCTATATTCTGCTGAGTATGGTTTTGGCTCCTATATGGATGAGGTGGTATACCGTAATTCCCCAATCCATTATCTGGGAGATATGCCGGAAGATCACCCATTTATCCAGCTTTACAACCTGAAAAAGGCGGTGATCTGCGTAGGACAGGGGCCGTGGGAACTGCCGGAATCCACCAGACAACTGGACAGGATCTTAAAGGCGAAAAAGATCGACGCCTGGGTGGACTACTGGGGCTATGACTGCTCCCATGACTGGTACTGGTGGTATAAGCAGGTAGAGTATTTCCTGCCGTATTTATTAGACGAGGTGTGATTATGAAAAATGTAGTGTTTATTTCCCCCAATTTTCCGACCAACTACTGGCAGTTCTGCCGGGAATTAAAGAAAAATGGCATGAATGTTCTGGGAATCGGCGATCAGCCATATGATGAACTGAGCCAGGATCTGAAAGAAAATCTGACAGAGTACTATAAGGTGGGCAGTCTGGAAAACTACGATGAGGTATACCGGGGCGTGGCATTTCTGATTTTCAAATACGGCCCCATTGACTGGCTGGAATCCAACAACGAATACTGGCTGGAACAGGACGCCAAGCTGCGCACGGCTTTCCATATCACCAGCGGTTTCCAGGAGAGCGATATGCCGCGGATCAAGTTCAAATCCGGCATGAAGGAGTTCTACCGGAAAGCCGGAATTCCGACAGCCCGTTATCATATGGTAGATGATTTTGACGGCTGCATGGAGTTTGTGAAAATGGTGGGCTGGCCAGTGATCGTCAAACCAGATAATGGCGTAGGCGCGTCTCATACATACCGGTTATCCAGTGAGCAGGAATTGCAGGCATTTCTGGATGGAAAAGAGCCGGATGTCTCCTATATTATGGAAGAATTTATCTATGCAGAGATCAATTCCTATGACGCCATCATTGATTCCCATGGAGAGCCGATCTTTGAGACAGGCAACATCACGCCGATCTCCATCATGGATATCGTGAATAACGAAGACAACGCTATTTTCTATATTCTAAAAGATCTTCCGGAAGATACCAGAAGAGCCGGAAGAGCAACAGTAAAGAGCTTTGGCGTAAAAAGCCGGTTCGTCCATTTTGAATTCTTCCGTCTGACGAGAGATCAGGAGGGACTTGGCAAAAAGGGCGATCTTGTGGCGCTGGAGGTCAATGTGCGTCCATGCGGCGGATTTACCCCGGATATGATGAATTATGCCCACAGTCTGGATGTGTACAAGATCTGGGCAGATATGATCGCTTTTGATAAAACGGAGGTCAAATCCAAAGGTCACGCTTACTGTGCCTTTGCCGGACGGCGGGATGGAAAGCATTTTGTATACAGCGATGCCCAGATCAAAGAGAAATACCGCTTCAATCTGAAAATGGACCAGCGGTTGCCGAAAGCATTGGCAGAGGCCATGGGTGACCAGATGTATGTGGCGCTTTTTAAGACCAAGAAAGAGATGGACAAATTTTATCATGACATTTTAAAATGCAAAACATCCGCTTAAAAATGTCGAAAAAGTCCCATATTCTCAAGTTGTTGAATCCTTGACAAGCGTACACGCATAAGATATAATATTTTGAATGTATGGGCATTTGAAATATGCACTAAGACTTAAGATTTGTGACATTCAATCAATATAAGAACCAAAAGAGAGGTAGACAGTTATTATGGCAGAGAAGAAGAACATTTTAACCTATGCAGGCTTGAAACAGTACGAGGATGAGCTTCAGAACCTGAAGGTATTCCGCAGAAAAGAAGTAGCCCAGAAGATCAAAGAGGCAAGAGAGCAGGGCGACTTATCCGAGAACGCTGAGTACGATGCAGCAAAAGACGAGCAGAGAGACATCGAGCTTCGTATTGAGGAACTGGAGAAACTGTTAAAGAACGCTGAGGTAGTTGTAGAGGACGAGATCGATCTGGAGAAGATCAGCGTTGGCTGCCAGGTAAAAGTTCTGGAGATCGAAGAGGACGAGGAGATGGAATTCCGTATCGTTGGATCTACTGAGGCAAACAGCCTTCAGAATAAGATTTCCAATGAGTCCCCAGTTGGCCATGCACTGTTAGGCAAGAAAGTCGGCGATGTGGTTGATGTTGAGACACAGGTTGGCGTGATCCAGTATAAAGTTCTGGAGATCCAGAGAGTATCATAATTGATATCAGGGAGCACGTAGTGCGGAGCAATCCGGTATCAGAATATAAGAACGAAGGAGTAAGAAAAAGATGGCACAGCAGCAGAACAAGCAGGAACAGGATATCCACCAGCTGTTAAAGGTACGCCGCGAAAAACTGTCCGAGTTACAGAACGCAGGCAAGGATCCATTCCAGATTACCAAATATAACCAGACCCATCATTCCGCTGAAGTTAAGTCCCTTTATGAGGCTCATGAGGCAGAGATTCTGGCAGGCAGAGCGCCTCTGAACACAGAAGGTATGGATGAGGCACAGGCAAGAGAGGCATTAAACGCTGATTATAATGAAAGAAGAGCAATCATGGACGCACAGCCGATCCATGTTTCCATCGCTGGACGTATGATGTTCAAGCGTGTGATGGGTAAAGCTTCTTTCTGCAACATCCGTGATCTTCAGGGAACCATTCAGGTATACGTGGCAAAGGACGCCATCGGTGAAGAGTCTTATGCAGACTTTAAGAAATCTGATATCGGTGATATTTACGGTGTAGAGGGATATGCGTTCCGTACCAAAACTGGTGAGGTTTCTATTCATGCGGAGAAGATGACTCTGTTAAGCAAGAGCCTGCAGATTCTTCCAGAGAAATATCATGGAATTACTGATACGGATATGCGTTATCGTCAGAGATACGTGGATCTGATCATGAACGAGGATGTAAAGGAGACCTTCATCAAACGTTCCAAGATCATCAAAGAGATCCGCAGCTTCCTTTCTGACAGAGATTTCATGGAAGTAGAGACACCAACTCTGGTATCTAATGCTGGTGGTGCTGCTGCACGTCCATTTGAGACCCATTACAATGCGCTGAACGAGGATGTAAAGCTTCGTATTTCCCTGGAGCTGTATCTGAAGAGACTGATCGTAGGCGGACTTGAGAGAGTTTACGAGATCGGCCGTGTATACCGTAACGAGGGCGTTGATACCCGTCATAACCCAGAGTTTACCCTGATGGAGTTATACCAGGCATATACTGATTACGAAGGCATGATGGAGCTGACTGAGAGCATGTTCCGTTATCTGGCTGAGAAGGTATGCGGAAGCTCCAAGATCACATATAACGGAATTGAGATCGATTTCGGTAAGCCATTCGCACGTCTGACCATGAACGATGCCATCAAGAAATACGCTGGCGTTGATTTTGATGCGGTTGAGACTGACGAAGAGGCGAAGAAACTGGCAGATGAGCGTCACATTGAGTATGAGGCTCGTCATACCAAGGGCGATATCATCAACCTGTTCTTCGAGGAGTACTGCGAGAAAGAGCTGATCCAGCCTACATTCATTATGGATCATCCGCTGGCGATCTCCCCATTAACCAAGAAGAAACCATCTGACCCGAACAAGGTAGAGCGTTTTGAGCTGTTTATCAATACCTGGGAGATGTGTAACGCATACTCCGAGTTAAACGACCCGATCGACCAGAGAGAGCGTTTCGCTCAGCAGGATGCCAACGCAGAGGCTGGAGACGACGAGGCTCAGCACACCGATGAAGACTTCTTAAATGCACTGGAGATCGGTATGCCTCCGACAGGTGGTATCGGATACGGTATCGACCGTCTGGTTATGCTGTTCACCAACAGCCCAGCTATCCGTGACGTATTACTGTTCCCAACGATGAAGACCCTGGACCCAAAGAAGGCTGAAAACAAAGCCGAAAAAGCAGCGGTAAATGGTTCTGCAGAGGATGCAACCGTGTCCGCAC
>CAKRWX010000224.1 GCA_934418055.1 uncultured Lachnospiraceae bacterium | reverse complement strand
TTCTCATGAATGATTTGCCCTCCGAACGAGCACTGTTATTATAGCAAAGTGGAAGGGAATGTCAAGAGCGAACTATCCGAAAATCATTCCTCATCCAGCACCCGCGCATACTCCTTCTGCGGCAGCGGCTTTGAGAAATAATATCCCTGGATATAATCGCAGTCGCAAGCTCTTAAGAACGCAAGCTGCTCTGCGGTCTCTACGCCTTCGGCTACCACCTTCATGTCCATGCGGTGGGCCATCTCGATGATGGAAAGAACCATGTTGTCTTCCTTCCGGCTCTTGCCAATGGACTGGATAAAGCCCATGTCCAGCTTCACCACATCAAAGGAATAATCGCGCATGGTGCTGAAGGAGGAGGTTCCGCTTCCAAAATCATCGATGAGAATCTTGGCACCCTGCTCCCGCATTTCCTCCAGGAAATGGCTTCCCATCTTCGTAATGTCCGTGTAGGCAGATTCTGTCACCTCATAACGCACCATGTCCGCAGGCAGATCGGTCTGGAGTATATTTTTCCGGATCATCTGAATGATGTGTTCATCCATCAGATCCATGCGGGACAGATTGACCGATACCGGATACACGGCCTTTCCCGCATGGTAACGCTCCCGCTGGAATGTCAGCACCTGCTCGGCCACAAAGAAATCGAGCCGGGTGATATGTCCGCTCTTTTCAAGGATCGGGATAAAGCGCCCAGGCGATACCATCCTGCCCGGCTCCGGAATCCAGCGCACCAGCGCCTCTGCTGCCACAATTTTTCCGGTCTTAGCCTCGTAAATCGGCTGGTAATAAACCTGGAACTCATGACGCTCCATGGCCTGGTCCAGATTGATCATCACCAGGCACTCTTCCTCATAATCCTGCTTCATGCTGTCCTGATAAATGGCATAGGGCTGCACATAGTGATTGGAAATGTAATTTTTCGCCAGCTTGGCACGGTCACACATCTCCGACACCTTGATCTTTGTATCTGCCGGGATATAATAAATGCCGCAGTGGCACTGCACATTGATGTGCGTCTCCTTCTCCCCATAGGTAAAACGCAAAACCTCCATCATCCGCTTTAAATCGAGCTGTTCTTCTCTTACCAGCGCCACAAAATGATCCGTCTCCATGCGGGCAATGATGACTGGCTTTAAAAAACTGTTCTGCAGCACCTCCACGCTCTTTTTCAGGATCCGGTCTCCCATCTCATAGCCAAACAGGTCATTAATGGCCTTAAACCGCATGATATTAAAGTACAGGATGGCGTAGCGGTTCTCAGGGTTGCGCATCAGGATCGTCCCGGTGCGGTTTAAGAATCCATCCCGGTTCAAAAGCCCGGTCTGGGAATCAATCTGCATTTCCCTGGTCATATCGTCGATGACAAACATGATCTGGCTGTCACTTTTGTCAAACCAGTAATAAATATAGCGTTCCACATCATGATTCACATTGTGGATGATGAAGGAATACTGACCGGTCTGCTCCAGCCGACAGCGCAATCCCGCCAGGTCCGTACACTCCACAAAGCGGTCCCGCTCTTTCGCCTGAATGTGGGTGGCGCACATCTGGTCAATGATTCCCTGATACGGAACGTTCTTCTTCACCGGAATACTGGTCTCCGAAAAATGACAGGAACGGAAATTGATCATGGCGTGATCCAGATTCACAATGCCCATTGTCTTATACTCCTTCTGGTAAATGATCTTATTCATCATGTCATCCATGTAATGGCGGGTCTCATCCCGGATAAAGATATGGGCCTCCAGCGGCGTTTCCAGAGTCCGCTGAAACAGGTATACCATCACCTCCACAATGATCAGGCGTTCCGCGACCACCAGATGACACTGAATCCGTAACAGATGCCGGCCATCCCGGTAGCGTTTCTCCAGATTTTCCCGCGCCAGAAGCTTTCTGGTCCGCTCACGGTGGCGGTCATGGCTGATGTAGCGGTACAAATGCTCCTCCAGCCATTCCTGCGGATCAGCACCGTTTTCTCGCTCCGGATTTTCTTGTTTCTCCATCCCGGAATGCTGCTTTTTCTGCTCTTCGCTGTCCTTTCCCTCTACCATTACCTCATACAGCCGGTTCTCCGTCACATCAATGTATAATTCTGTTTCCCGATAGTCTACTTCTCCTGCCTGTAATAACATGTCATCCTTCTTCCCGGCCTGCCACAGCCTCTTCTCTTTTATTTTGTATCTTCCTGTACTCCTGCTTCCTGTGAAACTTCCTGGCCTTCACCGGCCCGTTCCTTTCGCGCGAATACCAGCGCGCGTCCCTGCTCAATCTGCCGGTAGCAGGTAGACAGCATCAGAATCTCATCTCCACTGTCCACATCCACTCCCGTGTCATACAGCCGGTTCTTCTTCAAATAAGTAAGAAACGCTTCCCATCCCTCCGGTTTTTCCGGATCTCTATCAATATAAGAGAACAGCTTCCGGTTCTCCTCTTCATTCAAGCTCGTAAACAATACGGCAAATATATGATACCTGCCTCCACCTCCCGCATGGTCAAAGATCACATCCGGGTGCTCCGTAAAATAAGACGCATCCTTGTAAAAGCGAAGGGTGCTGAACATCTTGGTGTTCCTGGTGTTGTGCGCATACACGATCAAGTTATCGGATGGCTTTTTGATATCGCAGCGGATATCCAGAAACGGCATTCCGTTGCTGTAAGGGTTATGTTCAAAATCATATTTCAAATAATACATTCCATTGTCTTTTTCTGTCTGCATAACCGGATAGCTTAAGGGCGTGTCCGGAATGCGGATATAACCGATGCAGTCCGGGTTTTTGGCCTGCAAAGCAGCCAGATCAAAATCCGAAGTCTTCGCCACACTCTCCTTCCGTGGCACTTCAGTGCGGTAGGCGGTCTGCCATACCTCATCAATGTTGGATTCAAAACGGTACAGGGAGGCAAAATCCAGTGCCGCCACCACCAGGGCCCCAAAGAATACCACCTTGCTGACCCGGTTGATCCATCTGCGTACGTTCATGTTGTCTCCCTCACTTTCCCGTTTTTCGCGGCTGTTTTCTCACCGCGGTTCCCGCAATGTGCAAACAGCCGCCTGGTTTCATTCTGCCATTCCAGGCTGTCTTAATTTTTTACTTCACGCGGATCTCCCACACATTGTGGATGAACGCGTCATACTGACTCATCTTGTAGTCCTGCAGGTCTGCAGAAACCGCTACAAATTCCTTCTGTCTTGCCACCGGAATCACCGGCATGGTCTGGTTGATGACCGTGTTGGTCTCCTTTAAGGACTTCTCCAGGGATTTCCAGTCGTATACGTGGGAAAGGCTCTGGATGGAATCCTGAAGCGTTTCACTGGCACTTCCGACGTTCAGTCCCTGACTGTCATTCACCAGACGGCTGTACGCCGACGGGCTCTGCCAGCCACCGGAGCTGGAAATCAGAAGGTCAAAGTTACCAAGCATGTAGACCTCTTTTAAGTACTCTGCCTGATCCATAGCCTTTACCTCCACGGAAAATCCCGTGTGGTCCAGACCGCTCTTCACTTCCTTCGCAATCTCCTTCTGGATCTCATTTCCATCCAGAATCGGAAGAACCAGCTTCATGGACGGATTTTCCATCTCCGCAGTCACACCCTTTAACAGGTCCTTCGCCGTATTCCGGTCCAGAACCGCCGGATCATCCCCGGCCAGGCTGCTGTTCTCCCAGGCCATGGCCTCCGCTTTCATAAGATACTTCGAAAGCGCGCCGCCTGCCAGCGCATCCCGGTCAATGGAAAGTGCTGCTGCCCTGCGGGCATCCGTGCGGCGAAGCAGGGAACAGTCCCGGTTCACCGACAGGTACAGAACCGAATCCATGGGCTTTTCGTAAATCGTAAATTGCTTTGCGTCATAGAACGGATCAAAATTCAATCCGTTGCCGCTCAGCACAGCCACGTCAATCTCACCGCGGCTGATGGCATCTGCCACCTCGTAGGTTCCGTAAGGAACAAACTCCACCGCCTTGATATCACGGATTTTCTCATGGTAATAAGCACTGGCCGTCAGACGGATATTTCCACCGTCCCGCCCAGCTTCCTTCACATAGGCACCGGTTCCGATGCCTGCAGTGGAAATCTGCGGCAGAACCCAGATCATACCATTTTCCATATCATCCGGTCGTTTCTGGATCTGACACTCCGCAATCAGTACATTGTCCGGCGAAGGCACTGCAAAACGCACCGTCACATGACTGGCATCCGGCACTTCAATGCCGGAAGGAAGCTCCACAGAACCATTGCGGAAATCCTCCACGCCCTCAATGTTTAAGTACAGGCTGCTTCCATCCTCCTCGGCGATCTGACACATCGCAGCAATGGAAAAAGCCACATCGTCCGCAGTCAGCTCCGTGCCATCACTGAACTTGATTTTCTTATTCAGGGTAATCTGGCAGGAGGTTCCGTCTTCACTCATGGAAACAGACTTTGCCAGAACCCCGGTAAAATGGCCATCGCCCTCCATCCGCATCAGCGGTTCAAAAATCATGGCCGAAATCATGCGGTCAGCCTCACTCTCCGCATAAGCTGGATTCGTGACGCCAAGGGCATCATTCACCAGAACATGCAGCTCCTTTTT
>CAKRWX010000223.1 GCA_934418055.1 uncultured Lachnospiraceae bacterium | reverse complement strand
GATGTGGACATGGACCAGGTGCAGGTGGTTGTCCAGCCCCAGAGCATCATCCATTCCATGGTGGAGTATGAGGATGGAGCGGTGATCGCCCAGCTTGGAACACCGGATATGCGTCTGCCGATCCAGTACGCCCTCTATTATCCAGAGCGCCGTTATCTGCCGGGAGACCGTCTGGACTTCTGGAAATTGAGCCAGATTACCTTTGAAAAGCCGGATCTGGAGAATTTCCACGGACTGGCGCTGGCTTATGAGGCGGGAAGAAGGGGCGGTTCCCTTCCAACCGTATTTAATGCAGCTAATGAGTATGCGGTTGCCAAATTCTTAAACCGTGAGATTTCCTATCTGGAGATCACCGATATGATCCAGAAAGCCATGGAGAATCATAAGGTTATTGATAATCCGACGGTGGAGCAGATTCTGGAGACGGAAAAAGAAGTAGATGAATTATTAAGATAATAGTAATAAGGAGGAAAAAGCAGACAGATGAGTATCATTGTGGCAGTCCTGGTTTTTGGACTGATTGTACTGATTCATGAGTTCGGTCATTTCATTGTGGCGAAGAAATGCGGCATCGGCGTGATCGAATTTTCCATAGGGATGGGGCCCAGAGTATGGAGTTTTGAAAAAGGTGAGACCAGATATTCATTGAAGCTTTTGCCCTTCGGCGGTTCCTGCATGATGTTGGGGGAGGATGAAAATGAATCCGACCCGAAGGCATTTAACAATAAGTCCGTGTGGGCGAGAATTGCAGTGGTATTTGCAGGACCGCTTTTTAATTTCCTGCTGGCCATGGTGCTTGGTATCATCATTGTCCATGCGGTTGGTTTCGATTCCCCGACTCTGACGGATGTACAGCCGGGATTTTCCGCAGAAGAACAGGGGATGCAGGCAGGTGATGTGATCACGAAGCTGAACCATGAGCCGGTGGTGGTATACCGTGACATTACCATCTATATGATGCTGCATCCGTCTGATCCGGTGGATGTGGAGTTTAAACGTCTGGCGGCAGACGGCGTTACCTGGGAAAAACATACGGTGACGCTGACGCCCAGGTATTCCGATGAAAATGGCAGATATATGCTTGGAATCGTGGTCAGTGGCCGTTATACAAAAGCCCAGGGGATTGGCGAGACTTTAAAATACGGCATTTATGAGATGGTCTACAGTGTGAAGACCACGATCAAGAGCCTTGGTATGATGATCCACGGTCAGGTGGGCAGAAATGACGTGGCAGGTCCGGTTCGTATGGTCAGTATGATCGATGAGACGGTAGAAGAGACCATTCCTTACGGTATGTCCGCTGTGATCCTGACGCTGATGAACCTGTGCATGCTGTTAAGTGCCAACTTAGGTGTCATGAACCTGCTTCCGATTCCAGCACTGGATGGCGGACGACTGGTGTTCCTGATCTTGGAGGTACTCCGCGGCAAGCCGATCGACAAGGAAAAAGAAGGCATGGTCCATATGGCAGGCATGGCGGTTTTGATGGTTCTGATGGTGTTGGTACTGTTTAATGATATATCGATCTTGTTTAAAGGAGTGTAAGAAATTCACATGAGCAGAAATGATACAAAGGTGATCCACATTGGCAACCGGGTGATCGGCGGCGGTAAT
This sequence comes from uncultured Lachnospiraceae bacterium, assembly GCA_934418055.1. Lineage (GTDB taxonomy): Bacteria > Bacillota > Clostridia > Lachnospirales > Lachnospiraceae > UBA3402. The sequence continues at coordinate 2,974 of CAKRWX010000223.1, read as the reverse complement.
CCGATCTTGATCCAGTCCATGTGCAATACCAAGACGGAAAATGTAGAAGCAACGGTGAAGCAGATCCTGGAACTGGAACAGGCGGGCTGCGACATCATCCGCGTGGCAGTGCCGACGAAAGAGGCGGCAGAGGCCATCCGTGAGATCAAGAAGCAGATCCATATTCCGCTGGTGGCGGACATTCATTTTGATTACCGTCTCGCTATTGCGGCTATTGAAAATGGAGCAGATAAGATCCGGATCAATCCAGGAAACATCGGAACCAGAGACCGTGTCCAGGCAGTGGTAGATAAGGCAAAAGAGCATGGAATCCCGATCCGCGTGGGTGTCAACAGCGGTTCCCTGGAGAAACATCTGATTGAGAAATATGGCGGTGTGACGGCGGAAGGCATCGTGGAGAGCGCTTTAGATAAAGTACACATGATCGAGGAGATGGGCTATGACAATCTGGTCATCAGCATCAAGTCTTCCGATGTGTTGATGTGTGTGAAAGCCCACGAGTTGATCACAAAACAGACCAATTATCCCCTTCATGTAGGTATCACAGAAGCAGGTACTCTGACTTCCGGCAATATCAAATCTGCCATTGGCCTTGGCATCATCTTAAACCAGGGCATCGGCGATACCATTCGTGTTTCCTTGACCGGAGCGCCTATCGAGGAGATCAAGTCCGCAAAACTGATCCTTAGAACCCTGGGACTGCGCAAGGGTGGCATCGAGGTGGTTTCCTGTCCGACCTGCGGCAGAACCAAGATCGATCTGATCGGCCTGGCAAACCAGGTGGAAAATATGGTGACAGAATTTGACCATATGAACATCAAGGTTGCGGTTATGGGCTGCGTGGTAAACGGCCCAGGAGAGGCCAGAGAAGCAGATCTTGGCGTGGCTGGTGGAATTGGTGAAGGACTCCTGATCAAACACGGCGAAGTGCTTCGAAAAGTGCCGGAGAGTGAATTATTGAGTGCTCTAAGGGAAGAAATTATTAAGCTGGATAAAGAGAAAAAACAGGTAGTTTCATAGCCCTGTGCGCTTTGCGTTTGTCATGCGGCTTTTGTGTGGGGCAGCGTTTGACAAGCCATGGAATGAGTAATTGTTAGTTACAACGTAGTAAAAGGTGAAAATATGGCAAAAGGTTTTTTGGAAGTATTTCCTGACTTACATATGACCACAGAGATGGAGGAGCTTTTAAAGCTGGTGGACGTGGAGCGTGTCTCGTCCACCAGGGATAGAAGCTCTATTCGCATTTATATCGTAAGTCAGCGTCTGATTCATAAAAAGAACATTTACGATCTGGAAAAAGGGATCCGGGAACAGCTATTTCCCGGAAAGAAACTGACCATCAAGATCGTGGAGAAATACCGTCTTTCCAGTCAGTATACACCCCAGAAGCTGTTTCAGGTGTATAAGGACAGTCTGCTGATGGAGTTGAAACATTACAGCATCATTGAATACAATATGCTCCGGCGGGCGGAGTGCACCTTCCCTCAGGAGAATATTCTTCATATGACGGTGGAGGACAATGCTGTATTCCGGGAGAAAACCTCGGAGTTAAAGCGGATTCTGGAAAAAGTTTTCCATGAGCGGTGTGGTCTTCCCATCGATGTGACCTATGAGTACGTCCCGGTGAAGGAGAATCAGGAGAGTCAGCAGCGGGAGGCCCAGATCCAGCGGGAGATCAACGACCGTCTGGTGGCGCTGGCAGACAAGTTAGGAGACGGCGCAGCGGTCCAGGCAAAGAAAGAAGAAGCAGGAGGCGGTGCCAAGGCAGCAGCCGGAAATGGCGGAAGCCCGGCCCCGGCGGCAAAACCTGCAGCAGGCGGCGCAGGAGCAGGAGCCCCGGCGGCGTCCGGTGGAAATGGCGGCGGAGAGTGGAAAAAATCATTTTCCAGAGACCGGAAATTCGGCGGCAGTTATCAGAAAAAAAGTGACAACCCGGATGTGCTTTATGGCCGTGATTTTGATGATGAGTTTATCAGCATCCGTGATATTGCGGGAGAGATGGGGGAAGTCACCATCCGCGGTCAGATCATCAACACCGACAGCCGTCTGTTAAAGAGCGGGAAAACCATTGTGATCTTCGATGTGACGGATTTTACTGATACGATCACGGTGAAATTATTTGCCAGAGAGGAAATGTTAGAAGACATCAACAAGGCAGTGGTGAAGAAAAACTTCATCAAGCTGCGGGGGATGACCACTATTGATAAGTTTGATGGTGAGCTGACCATCGGATCGGTAGTAGGCATCAAGAAATGTGAGGACTTTACGGGCAAGCGCAATGATAACAGTCTGGTAAAGCGGATCGAGCTCCACTGTCATACGAAGATGAGCGATATGGATGGTGTTTCTAATGTGGCGGATATCATCAAACGTGCCAAGAAATGGGGAATGCCGGCGCTGGCAGTGACGGATCACGGCTGTGTCCAGGCATTTACCGAGGCCAGCCACAGTCTGGACAAGAATGATCCATTCAAGGTGATCTATGGCGTGGAGGGTTATCTGGTAGATGATACCAAGCAGCTGGTGGAGAATTCCAGAAATCAGAGCTTTGATGATCCTTACGTGGTGTTTGATATCGAGACCACAGGATTTAGTCCTCTTTCCGATCGGATCATTGAGATTGGTGCGGTAAAGGTGGTAAATGGAACGATCACGGACAAGTTCAGCACCTTTGTTAACCCGGATATCCCGATCCCGTTCCGGATCGAACAGCTGACCAGCATCAACGACAGCATGGTGCTTCCTGCTCCGAAGATTGACAAGGTCCTGCCGGATTTTCTGAAATTCTGTGAAGGCTGTGCCCTGGTGGCCCACAACGCCTCCTTTGATGTAAGCTTTATCGCCCACAATGCAGAAGAACTGGGACTGCCCTTTGATCCGACGGTGCTGGATACGGTAACCCTGGCCCGTATTTTACTGCCGCAGCTGAACCGTTATAAGCTGGATACCGTGGCAAAGGCCCTGAATGTGTCCC
>CAKRWX010000222.1 GCA_934418055.1 uncultured Lachnospiraceae bacterium | reverse complement strand
ATCTGTACCGGAGTTCCACGTTGGTGATACTGTTAAAGTATACAACAAGATCAAAGAGGGTAACCGCGAGAGAATCCAGATCTTCGAGGGTACTGTTATTAAGAGACAGAACGGTGGCGCAAGAGAGACTTTCACTGTAAGAAAGAACTCCAACGGTATCGGCGTAGAGAAGACATGGCCAGTACATTCCCCATTCGTTGACAACATCGAAGTTGTTAGAAAGGGTAAAGTAAGAAGAGCAAAACTGAACTACTTAAGAACCAGAGTTGGTAAAGCTGCTAAGGTTAAAGAGTTAGTGAAATAATTCATTTTAGAGAGTGTGAGTTAAGGGACAATAAAGTATTTTATTGTCCCTTTTTTCCACTTCTGGATTCCACTGTGGCGGCGCAGAAGAAGACTGTTTGAGTGGACAGCTGCTGCAGGAGAAAACTGGTGGGCGGAGGTTTTATAGAGACAGGAGCGGTTGCGGGTGGAGTTTTATCAGGAAGAGACAAATAAACTTCGGAAAATGATCGTATGGCTGGTGGACATCATCGTGGTGATCTCCCTGGCCTGGTTTGTGGTGTATGGGTTTGGAACCCAGATCCGGATCACAGGGCAGTCTATGACTCCGGAACTGAGGAGCGATGATGTGGTGCTGATGAACCGTTTATCCTATGATCTGGGAAGCCCGAAACGGTTTGATGTGGTGGTTTTTGAGCGGGATGATAAGAAGCCCAATGTGAAGCGGGTGATCGGACTGCCGGGAGAGACCGTACAGATCAAAAATGGACAGATTTATATTGATGATAAGCCTTTGGAGGCCGATCGAGGCTTAAACCAGGTGTCCTTGGCGGGTCTGGCAGAGAATCCGGTGGTGTTGGATGAAGATGAATATTTTCTTCTGGGTGATAACCGGGACAGCAGCGAGGACAGCCGGTTTGTGAAGATCGGCAATGTAAAACGGAAACAGATCCGGGGTAAGGTCTGGTTGAGACTGATCCCGTTTATTGATTTTAAATTGGTAGAATAGGAGTATTTTATGAATATACAGTGGTATCCTGGTCATATGACCAAGGCAAAACGTGCCATGCAGGAGGACATCAAGCTGATCGACCTGATCATCGAGGTGGTGGACGCCCGTATCCCATTTTCCAGCCGGAACCCGGATATTGATGATCTGGGAAAGAATAAGGCGCGTCTGATCCTGTTAAATAAATCAGATTTAGCCAGCGAGACCTGGAATGACGCATGGGCGGCATGGTTTAAGAGCCAGGGCTTCCATGTAGTGAAGATCAATTCCAAGAGCGGAGCGGGCTTAAAGCAGATCAACGGCGTGGTGCAGGAGGCTTGTAAGGCGAAGATTGAGCGTGACCGCAAGAGAGGAATTTTAAACCGTCCGGTCCGCGCTATGGTAGTGGGCATCCCAAACGTGGGCAAATCCACCTTTATCAATGCATTTGCAGGGAAAGCCTGTGCAAAAACCGGAAACAAGCCAGGCGTGACCAAGGGAAACCAGTGGATCCGTCTGAATAAGAGCCTGGAACTTCTGGACACTCCAGGTATTTTATGGCCAAGATTCGAGAACCAGGAGGTGGGACTGCGCCTGGCATTTATCGGTTCCATCAATGATGAGATTCTGAATAAGGAAGAACTGGCTACAGAATTATTGAAGTTCATGGGTGAACGTTACCCGGAGACTTTAAAAGAACGTTATGACGTGGAGCCAGGTGATCCTTACGAGATGTTAGGTCAGATCGCCAAGGTCAGAGCCTGTTTGTTAAAGGGCAATGAGTACGATTACAAGAAAGCGGCGAATTTATTCCTGGATGATTACCGGAATGGACGTTTGGGCCGTATGACCCTGGAGTTCCCGCCGCAGGAGGAGAAAGCAGATGAAAGCACTGAGCGGTGAGAAGCTGGAGAAGGAACTGGCGCGTCTGGCGGCTATGCGGGAATATGAGGATACTTACGCTGCATGCACCTATATCTGTGGTATTGACGAGGCTGGAAGAGGCCCTCTGGCTGGCCCAGTGGTGGCGGCGGCGGCAGTGCTTCCGAAGGATTGCCAGATCCTTTATTTAAATGATTCCAAGAAGCTTTCTGAGAAAAAACGGGATCTGTTGTTTGACGAGATCAAGGAGAAGGCAGTAACTTACGGCGTCGGAATCGTCAGTCCCCAGGTGATCGATGAGATCAACATTTTACAGGCCACCTACGAGGCCATGCGCCAGGCTATCAGCCAGTTAAAAGTGACCCCGGAGATCCTGCTAAATGACGCAGTGACCATCCCAGGTGTAGACATCATGCAGGTTCCCATCATCAAAGGCGACGCCAAGAGCGTTTCCATCGCTGCGGCCAGTATCTTAGCCAAAGTGACCAGGGACCGGATGATGGCAGAGTACGATCAGATTTATCCGGAATACGGATTTGCAAAGCACAAAGGATATGGAACGGCGGCACATATTGCGGCATTGAAGGAATATGGGCCATGTCCGATTCACAGAAGAACATTTATCAAAAATTTCTGTTAAACGGAGTGCTGAAAAATTGGAGAATAAGAGAGCAGTGGGCAGCCGTTACGAAGAAGAAACGGCTGCCTTTTTGCAAAGAAATGGATACCGGATCCTGGAGAAGAATTTCCGGGACCGGAGAGGCGAGATCGACCTGATCGCCAAAGAGGGAAAAACTCTGGTATTTGTGGAAGTGAAATACCGGAAAGACACGAAGAATGGCTATCCGGAGGAGGCGGTGGACGCCCACAAGCAGAAAAAGATCCGGGAGACCGCTGCGTATTATGTATACAAGAACCGGATCCCAGAACATACGCCCATGCGGTTTGATGTGGTGGCGGTGTTAGATGGGGAGTTCCGGTTAATAAAAGATGCGTTTTATTGAAAGGAGAAACCGAAGGTGAGAGATGAGCAGAAGATAAACTGGAAACGATCGGGATCTGTCCCGGTGGTAAAGGATGCGGCAAAGGGTGAGGTGCATATGTTACAATTCCCTCTTCTGGAGCAGCAATCCTGGATCAGCCACGGATTTTCCACCAGAATGGGCGGTGTCAGCGAAGGCTGCTACACATCCATGAATTTAAGTTTTACCAAAGGGGATGATCCAGAAAAAGTGATGGAAAATTATCGGAGAATGGCAGAAATGCTGGAGATGGACGTGGAGCGGATGGTGTTGTCCTTCCAGACCCACACCACCAACGTGCGCCTGGTAACCGAAGAAGATGCAGGAAAAGGAATCGTGAAAGAGCGGGACTACACCGATGTAGACGGCCTGATCACCAACATTCCGGGAATTACTCTGGTGACCTTTTACGCAGACTGCGTACCACTGTATTTCGTGGATCCAGTCCACCATGCCATCGGCCTCAGCCATTCCGGCTGGCGAGGAACCGTCCACCGCATGGGCCAGGTAACCCTAAAAGCCATGAACCAAGCCTTCCAGACCAACCCAGAAGACGTCATCTGCGCCATCGGCCCAAGCATCTGCCAGTCCTGCTTTGAGGTGGGCGGAGAGGTCATTGAGGAGTTTCAGAAAGAATTCGATTCTTCTTATTGGGAACAGTTATTTTATGAAAAACCAAATGGAAAATATCAGTTAGATTTATGGAAAGCCAATGAGATTGTGCTGTTAGAAACAGGAGTTCGGAGAGAAAATCTGCAGATCACAGATATCTGTACTAGATGTAACCCAGAGTATTTATTTTCCCACCGAATTATGGGAAATGCGAGAGGAAACCTTGCGGCATTTTTAGGGATCCGATAGAAGATACGCAACCTGATATCATCCCAATAACGTAGGAATCAGGGCAAATGGAATTGTAAGTCGGACCGTGGAAAACGCCGGTACTTAGCTCGCGTATTTTGCGAGCTTACGTACCGCTGCGTTTTCCTGCGAGCGAGAGCGAGTCCGACGTCAATCCATTTGCCCTGATTCCGGCCTTTTGCCAAGTTGATTCAAGCCAATCAACCTAACAAACTCTATTCATTTTTCCCTGCATGAAACTTCTGCAGCAGCTTCTGAATCTTAATCGTAGGAGACAGAGCAGCTCCAATAGAAATATCATGGTTAAAAGAGTTCACAATGGCAGCCAGATACTTGCTCATATTCGCTTCCAGATACCACTCCCGCTCCATCAGTTCCTTCGGACGGTAATTCAAGTTGGTAGTAATGACATAATCAATATACCCCTTGTTATAGAACTCATCAAACTTCTCCAGTCCATTAGTAAACAGACCAAACGTACAGCAGATGATGACCTTCTTCGCTTTCCGATCCTTTAAAGCCTTGGCTGTGTCTAACATACTCTCGCCGGAAGAAATCATATCGTCAATGATCAGAACCGTCTTGCCTTCCACAGAAGCTCCTAAGAACTCATGGGCAACGATCGGGTTACGCCCGTTGATGACAGTAGAGTAGTCACGGCGTTTGTAGAACATACCCATATCCACGCTTAAGTTGTTAGCCAGGTAAACGGCACGGTCCATAGCGCCTTCATCCGGGCTGATGACCATCAGATGATCCTTGTCCAGCTGAAGCTCCGGGTCATGCTTTAATAAGGTCTTTACAAACTGGTAAGTTGGCATGAAGTTATCGAAACCACTTAACGGAATGGAGTTCTGGACACGTGGGTCATGGG
>CAKRWX010000221.1 GCA_934418055.1 uncultured Lachnospiraceae bacterium | reverse complement strand
CCTATGATGAGATGTTAGAGATGGCTGAGAAGTTATCCCAGTTAACAACCGATGATGGCAATAAGGTATATGCTTTTGGCCAGCCAACTGCTTCCGTTATCGTGATCGGTTCTTCTTTACAGGCATTTGCAGCAAACTTCGGCGGTACTTTCTTTGATGAGAATGGCACCTTAAATACCGATAATAAGGGCTTACATGACGCATTAGATATGTTAAAGCTCTTAGATGAGAAACAGTACAACCCACAGAACGCAAAACCAAAGGATTTAAGAAACCTGTTTGCATTAGGACAGCTGGCTATGTACTATGACAACTCCTGGGGTTACAACGGCGCAAGATCCATCAACCCGGACGTAGCTGACTTCGCAGCAGCAGCAGCTCCTTTAAAGGGCGGCGATGGCGATGGCGCTTCTACCTTACAGTCTCACTGCTTCGTAGCTGTTGACAATGGTCCTGAACACAATGAAGCAGTCAAGAACTTTATCCAGTATGTAATTACACCAGAGGTTTTGAATGATTATATCGCAACCATCACACCTGCGTTCCCGGCAAAGAAATCCATGGAGAACATGGCTGCATTAAAGGACAGCCCGATCTTAAACAACGCTGGTAATTCTGTAGAGATGGCTGAGCCGGTTTATATGTTCCCAACCTTATCTGAGTTCAACTTAGAGGTTTGCGCATTAGGACAGGCGATCACAGTAGGCGGCGAAGATGTAGATTCTGCACTTCAGAGCTTTGAGACGGCAGTGGAACCAATCATTCCATAAATGAAAGGAAAATCATGGGGGAGAAGAAGACAAATGTAGTGATGATCTTATCGGATGACCAGGGCAGCTGGGCAATGGGCTGCTATGGAAATCCTGAGATCAAAACACCTAATTTGGACAGACTGGCTGAGAGAGGAACACGGTTTGAGAACTTTTATTGTGTATCACCGGTGTGCTCTCCAGCCAGGGCCTCCCTGCTGACCGGTAAGATTCCTTCCCAGCATGGAATCCATGACTATTTAAGTGGTGGAAACGGTGGGGCAGAGCAGGAGTCCATCGAGTTTTTGAAAGAACATCGCGGTTATACTGATGTTCTGGCTGAGAATGGATATACATGTGGACTGAGCGGTAAGTGGCATCTTGGTGCCGGTATGCTTCCACAAAAAGGTTTTTCTTTCTGGTATACACATCAGAAGGGAGGCGGTCCATACTATAATGCGCCTATGATCCGCAACGGGAAGCTGGTTCAGGAACCAGGCTACATCACGGATGTGATCACAGACGAAGCAATCCATTTTCTTGATGAACAAAAAGGAAGCGAGAAACCATTTTACTTAAGCGTTCATTATACAGCTCCACATTCTCCATGGATGAATTGTCATCCAGAAGAGTACACACGAGTGTACAAAGATTGTAAATTCGAAAGCTGTCCACAGGAAGAGATTCATCCATGGGCAAAAGTGAACGATGTAGATGGATACCGTTATCCGAGAGAATGCCTGACCGGTTATTTTGCTGCAGTGACAGCAATGGATGCCAATATCGGCAGGATCATGGACAAACTGGAAGCAGATAACCTGCTGGATGATACCCTGATCATATTTACCAGTGACAATGGCTTTAACTGTGGACATCACGGTGTCTGGGGCAAAGGAAATGGAACATTTCCGGTAAATATGTATGATTCATCGGTGAAGGTACCGTTTATTGCAAGCCAGCCGGGAAAGATTCCGGAAGGCGCAGTATGTAAGGCAATATGCAGTGGATATGATTTTATGCCAACGCTGCTTGAATATTTAGGTCTTGAGTGCCCGGATGATCCAACTCTTCCAGGTAAGAGCTTTTGCCGCCAGATGATGGGCAACAGCACAGAGGAAGATGCTCAGGTTGTTGTATTCGATGAATATGGACCATGCAGAATGATCTGTGACGGAAAATACAAGTTAGTATGGAGATATCCATTTGGTCCGAACGAGTGCTATGATCTGGCAGACGATCCAAAGGAAACCAAGAACCTGATCGATGATCCGGACAGCCAGGAAATTATCATGAAAATGAAACAGAACCTGGAAGCCTGGTTCTACAAATATGTGGATCCAAGAGTGGATGGAACCCATGAGGCAGTAGCCGGAAGAGGTCAGAAACATTTAGCAGGTGTAAATGGACCTGGAATTCATGTATATGGATAGGAGAGACGGGGATGAAGAAAGGTTTACAATCTGGAGATAAGCAGTTTTCACTGATGCTTTTGTCTCCGGCTGTTATCATTACAGTTATTTTTATTTTAGTTCCGGTTGTGGATTCTATTTATCGAAGCTTTTTTGATTACAAAGTGAAAAATATCATATCTGGAAAACCTGGAACCTGGAATAATTTCGCAAACTATGTTAAACTATTTACAAATGGAAAACTTCCTACCGCAATGACCAATACTCTGTTATTCGTATTTGGCGTTGTAATCGCACAGTTCATTCTGGGTATGGCTTTAGCACTGGTATTAAATACCAACATCCGCTTCTCAAGATTTATCAGAAGTATCATGATGATCCCGTGGGTGGTTCCAACATTGATTTCCGGTTTAGTCTGGTTATGGATGTTCCAGCCACAGTATGGTTTAGTAAAATACTTTGTTGGTATTTTGAGTGGAGGAAAGATCACAGACTTTGCGATCCTGAACAATCCGACGACAGCGATGCTCGGTGTATCTGTTGCAGCTTTGTGGAAACAGATCCCGCTGGCAACTCTGCTTCTTCTTGCAGGACTTGCCAATGTGCCGGAGGATATGCTGGAGGCGGCTAAGATCGATGGAGCCAATGAAGCACAGCGTTTCTTCAAGATCACTCTTCCATATATGAAGAGCGTCATTAAGGTTACCGTGTCCATGTCGATCATTGAGAACTTCAAACAGTTCCCATTGTTCTGGACAATGACCGGTGGTGGTCCAAACAACTCCACAACAACCATGGCGATCTTGAGCTACAGAGAGGCGTTCGTATCCAACAACTTCGGATCAGGTGCTGCTGTAACAACTGTGTGGATGCTGATGATGATTGCAGTGGTATTTGTTTATAACCGTATTTTCCGTAAGGAAGATATGTAGAAGGGGGAAGGCAGAACATGAAAAAGAAAAGAATTATAAATACAATTATTAAATACGTTGTGCTGCTTATCATTCTTCTGTTTTTGCTGTTTCCATTGTATTGGGTGCTGTTAACTTCCTTTAAGACCAATATGGAAGCATATAAGTTCCCACCGACATTTACAGTAAAGAATCCGACAGTACAAAGCTATATTAACCTGTTTACCGTTGACAACGATTTCTTTACTTACTATAAGAATAACTTTATTGTAGCCGGATCGGCAGCTCTGATTACGACTCTGATGGCGATCATGGCGGGATATGCCTTATCAAGATTTAACTTCAAGTGGAATGCATGGATCGTGGCAGCATTTACCTCTGCCCAGATGTTCCCTGTAGTCAGCCGATTGATTTCCTTATATAAGATCCTTGGTGATGTTCACTTAATCAATACACATCCTGGTTTGATTCTGGCAGTGACAGCAGGTATGCTGCCATTTACGATCATGCTGATGTCCAGCTTTTATGATGGAATTCCGAAAGAGCTGGAGGAGGCTGCGAGAGTGGATGGTGCAAGCAGACTGCAGATCCTGTTCAAGGTCGTAGTTCCGTTAGTAAAACCAGGTATGCTGGCAGTTGGTATTTATTCATTCTTAATTGCCTGGGATGATTATTTACATGCATCCACCTTAATCCAGACGGATGCTTTGAGAACACTTTCAGCAGGTGTAGCTCTTAGATATTTAGGTGAGTTGTCCTATGACTGGTCTCTGATCAACACGATCTCCATCGTAGGAACGATCCCGATGGTCATCATTTTCTTCTTCTTCCAGAAGTATATGATCAAGGGTCTGGTAGCAGGTGCAGTAAAAGGATAGATGTAAGTCCGGAGGTGCTTCGGGCGTACATATAATAAAAGGAGGAGTAAATCTATGTTAACAACAAGCAAAGAGATGCTCATTGAGGCATCCAAGAACGGTTATGCAGTACCGGCGATCAATACCCAGGGTGGCAATTATGACATTATCTGGGCGATTTGTAAAGCTGCTGAGGATCTGAGATCTCCGATCATTTTAGCACATTACGTTTCCACTGGCGCGTACTCTGGACATGACTGGTTTGTAAATGTCTGCAAATGGTGTGCGTCCAAGGTTTCCGTACCGGTAGCGATCCATCTGGATCATGGCGCTGATTTTGATATCTGCATGGAGGCCCTGAAATTAGGCTTCACTTCCTTAATGATCGATGGCTCCACAAAACCGATCGAAGAGAACGCAGCAATGACTAACGAGGTAATTAAGGTAGCCAAGTGCTTTGGCGTTCCTGTAGAGGCAGAGATCGGAGAGCTTCTTCGTCTTGATGATGCAGGTACCGTTATGGAAAACAAGAATATCGTAGATCCTGAAGAGGTTCGCAGATATTTATCTCTCTGCCAGCCAGATTCTTTAGCAATCGGCATTGGTAATGCTCATGGTTATTATAAAGGCGAGCCGGATATCCATCTGGAGGTATTAGAGAAGGTTCGCGAGTTTACGGATATGCCATTAGTTCTTCACGGATGTACCGGTA